>CAYUJK010000232.1:0-6255 GCA_964444895.1 uncultured Roseivirgaceae bacterium | reverse complement strand
GATTTCCCATAAGGCATTACATTTTGGATGAAAAACTAATAAATTTTTTAAAAAGTGCCTTAAAGCACTGCATTGAAGTGTGAAGAGTCCCCAATACTAAACATTAATTATTAAAAAATCAATACGAGAGCATTAGGTATGGGTTAATTTTTTGGGAAGGAGTGTTGGAAGAGTGGGATGATGGGATGATGGAAGAGAGCAGCAGGAGGCAGCAGCAGGAGGCAGTGTCAGTCCAGGTCAGACGAAGCAAAGCGGAGTTGGACCGGCTTTTAGAAGGGAGGATGGAAGATCGGAAGTTGAGAAGATGGGAAAATGGGAAGTTTGGAAAATAGGAATAGTGGAAGAGAGCGGCAGCGGGCAGCGGCAGATCGCTGGTGCTTGTAATTTCCTGGAAAAATCCTGTTCCTTTCCGGAAGTAAGTACTAAATTCGCTCTACAACCAAATATCATAATTATGGGAAAAGGAGACCGGAAAACCCGAAGGGGAAAAATCACCAAGAAGACGTACGGCGTGAGGCGGCCGAAGAAGAAAACAACTGAAACCGCTGGAAATTCCTCTTCCAAGAAAAAATAAGGGGCCCACAAAGGCCTCTTTTTTCTTTCAAAGCCATCCTTTTTTGTCGGAGGTTTCGTCAATTTCTGCAAATATTTTCCCGCTCAATACCTGCTTCTCATAAGTCGTCTCTCTTGCACTCCGTTTTCTTTTCTCCACACTTCCCTTCCCACCGGCGGGCAAGCTTTCAGCTTCATTGCTGCCGCTTCGCTCTCCGCGCTCAGCCCCCTGCTCTCAGCATTACCCTCCCACCAACACAAACTTCAGCCCTGCAGATAACAACACAACAAACAAAAATGCAATGATCACCTTGTTGTTGAACGCACGGGTGCCAAGGTACGAGCCCAGGAAACCGCCGATTACCACAGCAAGAATCCAGTAGGCGATGTCGAAATTTACCTGGTTGAAAGCAGAGATATGGCCGGCCAGTCCCATGATAGAATTGAAAAAGATGAATAGCGCGGCTACGCCAGAGGCCTTCTTTACGGTGGTCCAGTTGGCAAGGATGATGATGGGAGAAAGAAAAATGCCACCTCCCACGCCGATGAGGCCTGAAAAGAGGCCGATGGCTGCGCCGAGGATTACACCAGCGTAAAGCGGCATTTTGCGGGGCTCACCTTGGGGTCTTATATAGGTTTTCGACAACAACAGTATGGATGAGACGATGAGAAATGCGCCCGCAAGCAGCCGGAAATAAAACGGATCAATGGACAGGTATCCACCCAGAAAGGCCATGGGTACGGAGGTGATGATGACGGGGATGAAAATCGATTTGTCAAAATAGTCGGCCCGGATGTACCGTACCGAGGCGATAAAAGCCACAAAAATGTTGAGTACCAGTGAGGTGGGCTTAATGGTTTCCGGCGCAAAGGACAGCAGCGCCATCACCGCCAGGTAGCCAGATGCGCCCGCGTGGCCGATAGATGAGTAAAGTGTGGCCACCAGCATAAACAGGAAAAAAGGCAGCAGGAAAGAGTCTGACACCATGGTAGTTTTTGTTTCTGGTATCAAAAAAACAAAAATATCCCATGATCAAGGGCGAAGAGCAAAAAGAATTTAACAAGGCCTTTCCGCAGAAACTTAAAGACCGCGCCAGGGCCAGCGGGATATTTGGTGGTGAGGTTCTCTTTGAAAAATGAATTTCCTCGAAAAGTTTATTGTGAAAAAGTGGCTCAGGTGGAAAAAAGCGTGTCGGCGATCAGCTATCCCGCTATCGATGAGTTTGTCGCGGATCTTTCGCGGCGGCATGCAGTTTCTAACCCGTAATCAGTTCAATGAAATAAGTCAACCCTCTTTAGAAATTTAGCCCGCTTTTTATTTGGAATTAATCTAAATAGAAATTTATTTTGAGCCTCAATTTAAATTAAGTCTAAATAAAATCTCATTATTCATGCGTTTGTATTGTCCGACTAAACTAATACCTGTAATAGGCATCGCATTGCTGGCTTTTTCGTGCAGCTCTGACGACGAGGGAGTAACACCTGCCTATGAAATCCCCTCTACTTATGTATTCACTGATGATGCTGGCAATAGCACAGTAGACTACAGCGGGCAGACGGCAAGACTCAATCAGCTTCAGGAATTGACTACGTATATGAAGACCGCCAATACTCCAGGCACGGCGCTTAGCGAAGAGCAACTGCTGGAAATGTATTCGAATAAAAACGGTGAAGGCAGCGATTTTTTCACCGCTGCGGCAAAGTCGCCCGGCAAGCAGTTGAAAGACAAGACAGCTCGTGGGAACACCATTTATCAAGAAAAATTCGAGACTCTGCTGAAAGACCTGGCCGAAGTAAGTGGCACGACCGAAGCAGATGAATATGCCGCTGAAAATGGCACTCCCGGCGTGATCCAGTCAGGCGACAAGCAGTACCTCGTGGGCGCCAAGGGACAGGAATACGCACAGTTGATCGAAAAAGGATTGATGGGCGCCGTGTTTTACGACCAGATTGTTAATGCCTACCTGGGCGCTGAAAAGATGAACGTAGATAACGAATCAGCAGTGGATCCGGACAACGGAAAGTTTTATACTGTGATGGAGCATCACTGGGATGAGGCCTTTGGCTATTTCACCAGCGCCATTGACTTTCCCGCAAACGGCACGGATAGGTTTTGGGGCAAATACAGCACCACGGTAAACGAGCAATTGAGCAGCAATGAGACAATCATGAATGCCTTCCTGAAAGGACGTGCCGCTGTTTCCAATAAAGATTACACCACACGTGATGCGCAGATTGCCATCATTCGCCAGGAGCTGGAAAAAGTAGTTGCAGGAGTAGGCATCCACTACCTGAATGGCTCCATCAGCAACTTCGCAGACGATGCCATTCGCAACCACCAGCTTTCGGAGGCGGTAGCATTTATCGAAAGCCTTTACTTCACTACCGAGTCTACTGCAGCAGTGAGCGGATCGGAAGTAGACGAAGTGCTGAGCCACCTGAAAGACGAAGAAGACGAATACAACTTTTACGAAGTGACCATTTCTGACCTGAACGCCGCTCGTGATAAACTGGCGGAATATGCAGGCTTGGAAGCAGTGAAGACAGAGTTGTAGTCGAAAGAAGCGCCCTATCAAAATGTTTTATAAAAAGCGGTAAGCCCTTGATTTGGGCTTTCCGCATTTGTTAACGAATTACAAAATAAGCTCCTATGAACAAATCGATCTTGCTCCTGATGTTAGTGCTGCCGCTGTTGTGGCTGCAGTCGTGTAAGGAAGGTGAAAACAACGACAAGACAACACTGGACCAAACGGAGTTTCTTGAAAATATAGGCGAAAACCTGATTATGGCCGGATATGAAGATTTCCTGGCAAAGGCCGAAGTGCTCGCCGGTGACGCGGAAAGTTTTCAGCAGGATCCCTCACTTTCTGCCCTGGAAGACTTGCGGGAGAGCTGGGCTGAAGCCTATATTTCCTGGCAAAAAGTAGCCCTTTACAATTTTGGCCCGGCAGAGGCCAATGGCATTCTTACGATTAATTTTTACCCGACTAATGTATCGCTGATAGAGAGTAATATTGCCGGCGGCAGTTATAATCTTGCCACCGCGGCCAATACTTTTGCCAAAGGATTTCCCGCACTCGATTACCTGCTTTTTGGTTATGCGGATACCGATGAGACCATTGTATTGGCCTTTGAGGAGGATGAAAATGCCGCAACTTACGTGGTTGACGTAGCCAATGACATTCATTCACTTGCGCGCAATGTACATGACAACTGGTCGCCCACGGGCAGCAACTACCTGGCTACCTTCAAAGGCAACAAGGGCGCCAGCGCCGGATCGAGCCTGAGCCTGCTGGTAAATGCCTGGAGCCAATACGTGGAGCTGCACGTACGAAATGCTAAAATCGGCACACCCAATGGCAACAGTGTGGCTACGAGCCAGAAGTTTGGACCCTTTCCTGAAAAAATGGAAGCATACTACAGCGAGACGTATTCCAAAGATTTGCTTAAAACGGCGCACATCGCTCTCAAAGACTTTTACCTCGGCAAATCAGCGAGTGGCGATGGCGTGGGACTTTACGAGATGCTTGTAGACCTCAACGCCCAAAATGGAACGCTGGCAGATGACTACCTGGCGCTGTTTACGGACGTAGAAGCCCAGCTCAACGCGTTGAATGGTACATGGGCAGAGGCCATAGAAAATGATGGAGATGCGATCACCGCCATTTTCAATAACTACAAGGCGATTATCGCGCTGCTGAAGGTGGACATGGTATCTGCCCTGAGCATTTCCATTACCTATGCAGACAACGACGGCGACTAAACGACCACTCCGGTGACTCCAAAGATCGACTCATTTATATCAAAAAAAGTATCTATTGCTCCCCTGGTGAGCTTCAGGATCATCTTTGGCCTGGTGATGCTCGTAAGCATTATCCGCTTTGCCGCAAAGGGGTGGATACGCGAGTTCTACGTGCTTCCGGAGTTTCATTTCACCTATTACGGTTTTGACTGGGTGAGGCCCCTGCCTGAGGCAGGCATGTACGCCGTATTTTTTGCCATGGGGCTGTCGGCCTTGTTCATTGCGCTGGGGTTTCTGTATCGGTGGGCTACAGTGGCGTTTTTTGTGCTGTTCACCTATGTAGAACTCATCGACAAAACCTACTACCTCAATCATTACTACTTCATTAGTATCGTCGGCTTTTTGCTGATATGGCTCCCTGCGAACAGGGCTGTCTCGCTGGATGCCCGCTTCAATCCTGCGCTGGCTTCTTGGCAGGTACCTGCGTGGACGGTCAACATTCTGAAGCTGCAGTTGGGTATCGTTTACTTCTATGCTGGCCTGGCCAAGATAAATCCCGATTGGCTGCTGGAGGCACTGCCGCTGAAAATATGGCTACCGGCCAAGGCCCATCTTCCGGTGATCGGTGAGTGGTTTTCGCAGCTGTGGGTAGCTTATGCCTTTAGCTGGGCGGGAATGCTATACGATCTTTGTATCCCGTTTTTACTGTTGAAATCGAAAACGCGGCCCTACGCCTACCTGGCGGTTATTTTCTTTCATGTGATGACGCGCCTGCTTTTTCCCATTGGGATGTTTCCCTTCATCATGATTGGGCTTACGCTAATCTTTTTCTCCGAAAGCTTTCACGAGAAGCTCTTGAAATACCCGGCAAAGTGGTTAGGCCAGCCTGTACGCGATGGTCTGCGTCCTGTCGTTTGGAGGCCTTCGTGGGCCAAACCGACTGCCATCGTGCTCAGCGTCCATTTTGCCCTGCAATTGATTTTGCCATTCCGGTTTGCGTTGTATCCCGGGGATATCTTTTGGACCGAACAGGGCTACCGGTTTTCCTGGCGCGTAATGCTGATGGAAAAGGCCGGTTCCTGCACCTTCTTTATTAAAGATAAAGGCGCAGATACTCCGGCAATGGTAGATACCTGCGAGCACCTTACCTACCTGCAGCAGCGCATGATGGCTACCCAGCCCGATATGATACTGCAATACGCGCACTTTCTGAAAGAAAAATATAGGGTAGAAGGTCAGCCAGAACCAGAAGTATACGCGGAGTCGCTGGTGACGCTGCAGGGCAAGCGCAGTCGCCTGCTCATTGACCCCCAGGTGAACCTGGCGGAAATAAGTCATAGTTTGAAACATAAAAATTGGATTTTGCCCTTTGAAAATGCGGAATAACATATCGCTGGTTTTAGCCCTGCTCGTGCTGGCAGGAAGCGTAGCTATTGGACAAAGTCGTGCTGGTTTTACCATCAAAGGCAGGGTGGTATGCGACGACATGGATGTGATGGGTACGGCGCAGGTCTTTTTAGAAAACACCTCCAAATCGGCGATTATAGACCACCGCGGATATTATGCCCTTCACGACGTCCATCCCGGCGCCTACACCATCGTTGCCTTTGCGTACGAACATACCACCGAAAAAATGGAAATTGTGATTGATGGCGATAAGGAGGGCGTTGACTTTCACCTGCACGAACCTGAAAATCTGCTGAATAACGTGGTGGTGGAGGCGCAGAAGCAAAACCACTTTGGGATGATCCGCCTGAATGCCGTGGATGGCATGGGCATATATGAGGGAAAAAAATCTGAAGTGCTTGTAGTCGACGACATCATTGCCAACAAGGCTGCCAGCAACGCCCGCCAGGTGTACAGCCGGGTAACGGGCCTCAACATCTGGGAGAGCGATTGCGCCGGCATCCAACTGGGGGTAGGGGGTAGGGGGCTCAGTCCCAACCGGTCTTCGAACTTTA
>CAYUJK010000231.1:0-6277 GCA_964444895.1 uncultured Roseivirgaceae bacterium | reverse complement strand
GGACAGGCAGGCGATGAATGCGACGCAGGAAGCATTCGGTGGCGATCTGGTGAATAGGTGTACTGAAGGTGAAAAAGAAATGAATAGAGACTGGTAGAAATTAATTGAAATAGTTAGAAATGGATAGAAAACGACAACTGGCTTCGAATTAAAAAAATAGAAACATGAACCTAATCATAGCGATCATCATCGGCATTTTATTTACAACAAGTATATTTCTGATGCTCCACAGAAGCTTTTTTAAGCTGATTCTGGGAGTAATCATTTTCGGGTATGCCACCATCTTTTTCTTGTTTGTGGTATGTGGCGTCACGAGGAATGCACCACCGCTCGTTGCTGCGGATGACAGCCTCCGGGATTTGGCCAATATTGCCGACCCCTTGCCACAGGCCCTTACACTCACTGCCATCGTAATCGGCATAGGCATCCAGATATTCGTGATTGTGCTATTAAAGAAAGTGTTTCAGATAGTGAAAACAGAAGACCTGGACGAGCTAACGGTGACGGATAGGGTAGAGTAGCCGGGAAGCAGGTGCTGGCGGCCCGAAAAATTCCGGACCATGTGCTTTGCTGTGTGAGGCCTGCTTTGGCCGTATGGGGTAAGTGTTGTAGTTTTGGTGTTTTCGTATCTCTTATCAAGATCATGAAGCAATTTGCCGCCTGGCTATACAAAACCTATCCGCAGAACTATCTTATTCGTTATCCTTTTCGTGGGGCGTTTATTGCGGCAGCTTTCTGTTTTGTGTTTCTGGTAATTTACCTGCCCTTTGAGATCCAGCCCAGCAATTACTCGCTGAGTCTGGAAGCTACCATGGCTATCTACTCGTTGCTCATCACGATCCCGCACGTAGTCATCGTGCTTTTGCTCAAAAGAACGCGCTTTTTTGGCAATTTGCACCGCTGGAATATTCTCCGGGAAGCCTGCGCCATTGTAATCGTTTTGCTGGGAATGGGTGTTTTCATCTATTTCATGGGCTTTATTGTAGAAAGCCCGGAAAACCGCTGGAACTTCACCTCGTTGTTCAGCTCCATCAAAATAGTTTTTTTCACGGGCATAGTGCTATACAGTTTTTTCACGGCCCTCAACTTCCGGCTTCTTTTCGCTGCGGGGGTAAATGCTTCAAGCTTTCCCACCGCACCTCTCATCCATATCCATTCACAATTGAAAAGCGAAGCGTTGAGTTTCAAACCCGACGAATTTGTTTATGCTAAATCTGACAGCAATTATGTGGTGTTTTACCTCAGTCAAAATGGAAGCATCCAAAAGCGGATGGTGAGGAATTCCATCACTGAAATAGAAAGACAGCTTACGGGCGAGCCAGCATTCTTTCGCACCCATCGTGCATTTATCGTCAACCTGGAAAAAGTGCAAAGAAAGAAAGGAAACGCACTGGGCTATAAACTGTCGCTTGAAGGGGTTGAGGAGGACATCCCGGTAGCGCGAAATAAAACACGCGCCTTCAATAAGCTTTTGCCGCGGTTGGCTTAGCGTGGTGCACTTTATCCGTTCGTCCCTGTTTTTTTACATTCCGTCACAGCTGCCAGGTGCGGCCTTATCCATTCACGTCAAAATCTTGCTCTGTATCACATTAAATTTCATTACTGCCGCTAATCACCTCCCTTTGTGTTTTGGAAAAAGCAACGTGAAGTATGAAGCAGAATGCGATTTTATCTATCTACATCTTTTCAATTCTGGTGTGCGGAAGGGTACTGGCCTTGCAGGGAGATGGGGTGGTGATTACCGGTGTAGTGAGGGATGGAGGCGCCCAGGCAGCCATACCTTTTGCCAATATAGCCCTGTATCACGCCTTGGATTCGTCGCTGGCCAACGGCGCCGTGAGTACCGCAGAAGGAGATTTTGTGATCGGGACGGTGGCGCCGGGCAGCTACTTTCTGCGCATCAGTGCTGTAGGCTACCTTAGCGAGGGGGTATTGCTCCAAATCACCGGCGAGGGCCCGGTTTCACTGGGAGCAATTGATCTTCACGAAGGCCACACCGAGCTGGAAGAAGTGATCGTGGTGGGCGAAAGAAGCAAAGCAAAAGACGAAGTTGACAAGACCACTTTCTTTATCAATACGAAAATGGTAGATGCCTCTCATACAGGAGTGGACATCCTCCGGTTTGTGCCCGGAATACAGGTCGATTTTATGCAAAACATAAGTCTGCAGGGCAGCGGAGATATCATCATCCTGGTGAACGGGATGGAGCGGGACCGCAAGTTTGTCCATCGCCTGAGCGCCGAAAAAATCGACCGCATTGAAGTGATGAGCACGCCCCCCGCAAAATACGAGGGCATGGCGGGTGGTGTGATCAATATAATCTTACGTGAAGACCGGCAGGTGGGGTTTGACGGACACATTTACCTGGATGCGCCGGGCAGGTTTTCCGAGGTGTATGTGTTTCCTGCCGCCAATTTCAGCTATGGCATTGGTAAAATCAATTTCTACACCTCTTACGACGGCGACTTTCGCTATTTTAATGTTGAGGAAAGCTACCGGCGAAAATATCATGCGATAGAAGGTGTGCGTGAAATTACTTCTACCCAATATGTGCGGCAGAAAAACTGGTCGCATCGGTTTCACTACGGACTCGATTATTTTATCAACGATAAGAACCAACTAAATCTCTACGCCTATTACAATCCGTTTTCCCGCGAGCAGGATGGACATACGGATATCACTGTACTAGGGGATGAGCCGGTAAAATGGGTGAGAAGCAAAGAAGACGATGATACAAACCGTGGAGGCTTCTATTCGCTGTATTACAAGCGACAAATGGGAGCTATTCCTGGCCACGACTTCGCCGTAGATGCAAGTTTCTACCGCTTGCTGGCCGACAATAGCACAGCTTTTCGCGATGACAACCTTGAAGATGAAATTGTAAACAGGATAATGCCAGAGCAAAATTCCCTGAGTGTGCGTATGGACTACAGCCTGCCCCTGCACCAGAAGCTGAAGCTTTCCACAGGCCTGCAAAGCAAAGTCCACGCCCTGGACGACCGGAATGCTGCCGGTTTCTTCTACGAAACACAGGCACATGCACTGTATGGAAGCCTGCATTATTCTGCCCAAAAAATTGACCTGGCACCTGGCCTGCGCGTAGAGCGTTCCACACTCCGGTTTGCAGGCGAATTCCAGCGGAGGTTTCTTCTCTTTCTGCCTAATTTCGCAGCGAATTACAAATTGAGAGAAGGGGAAAACCTGAAGCTGAATTTCCGAAGGTCGGTGTACTATCCTGGCCTGTACCAACTGAATCCCTATGTGGTGACGGAAGATCCTTATACCCGGCGTAGCGGCAATCCCTGGCTGGAACCCGTGATGATCGCTCAGTCAAGTGTGGAATATTCGCGTCCGCTGGGCGACGGCTGGCTGTCCACGCGGGCATTTTACCTCAGGAGATCAAATGTGGTAAATGAGGTAGCCGCGCTGAACGACGAGAATGTGATGGAAGTGAAAACCGCTAACCTGGGCACGATTGGCGAAGCAGGGCTGCAGATTACCGGTTCGTTTAATCTGGGGAAGGCGGTTTCGCTACAGGCCTACCTGAAAGGTTTTCGCATTTCGACCGCCGGCAGCCAGGAGGCTCATGCCCGGCAAATAGGCGATAAAGTCAAATTCGCCTGCGAAGCGGCTGTTTCTGCTACGGCTTCGTTTAAGCATGGTTTTACCCTATCGGGGCAGTTTATGTACAATAGCCCTGTTACAGGTATCCAATGGGTGCGCTACAGCGATCCTCTATATTTTGTTGCGCTCGAAAAGTCATTTTCCGGCGGATTCAAGGCAGGCATTAACACATCGGCGCCGTTCAAGCGGACGTTCACCTACCGCGGCGGGGAGGTAGCTGCGCCCGGATTTGACCATCGTAACGAAGGAAATATTCTACTTTCAATGGTACCAGTAGGCTTTCGCTTTACGTACCGGTTTTCAACAGGAGCCCGGCGGCAAAAAATATCGCGCAGCAAGGAAGACCTGCGCATGGATTCCGGAAAAGGGTTTTGAGGAGGCTATCAGTGTTTTTTAAAGTAACAATAGGAGAAATGATGACGCAAATTAAAAAGTTTGAACTCACAGACCTCGACGCGTTGGTGACGCTTTTTGATGATTACCGACGCTTTTACCGGCAACCTTCTGATCTTGATGAGACGAAAAAGTTTATCGCTGAGCGCGTAAAAAATGCGGAATCAGAGGTGTTCGTGGCTTTTGAGGAAAGCGGGATTATGACAGGTTTTGTACAGCTTTACCCTGTTTTTTCCTCTGTTCGCATGAGGCGGTTATGGCTGCTGAATGACCTGTACGTGCACCCTGGCTTTCGCGGACGAGGCATCTCGCTTGCGTTGATTGACAAGGCCAAGGAGCTTTGTGTGGCTACGGGCGGTTGCGGTTTGATTTTGGAAACGGAGCGATCTAACCTGGTTGGAAATGCGCTGTATCCTCGCGCCGGATTTACCCAGGATATTGAGCACAATTACTACTATTGGGATGTTGAAACCACAAATGGAAATGAATAGGAATAAACTTTTTAAAGGAATCGACACATTGATAGTGCGCGTTTCTGATATTCAGAAGTAGAAGCGGTGTTATAAAATAGGGTTGCTCCGGCGGTCGAAAGTCCTTGTCGAGGAATTAAAATCCGGCGAGGCAACCTTTTCTGCCGGCTACTTCAAAAATGATCCTGTTACCTTGGCTTTGATCACCACTCTCAAGTCAAATTCTGCTGGCTTATTGTCAATAGCACCGGCGGTATTTACCGTGATTTTGTTGTCATCAGAAAATTGGGCGGCGATGGCTGCTAACGTGGCCTCGTCTACGGGGATGTTTATGGGGCCTTGATTGTTGACCAGGGCAATGGATACTTCTGGTATCTCCAGAGAAATACTGCTGCCCTCAATACTGAGCGAAAGCCCTGTGATTTTGGTGGCTTCACCCACGAAATTCGAGACTTCTACCGATATTTCCGTGATCTCGTATTCTTTAATCTCCAGATCGGTTATTTCTTCGGAAACGTCAAAACCGAGCGTTTCATCATATTCTGCCGGGTCATCTTCAGTAATCACTACATGTGCTTCCTTGTCCAGGTCTACATTTATGGTAGTATCCAGCAAATCTTTCATATCATCCACCTCACACGACGCAAATGAGAACAACATAACGGCCACTAAGGCCCTCGATAACATCTTCATTTTCAACATTAGTTTATTACGTTTAAAATTCAACCAATTACAAGTATAGCAAAAGATTCAATAGATACTTGCCTGATGTACCGTTTACGCCGTGAAATGCATTTCTCCTGTATTCTGCTCTATTGCTTAATTTGGGTTTGACTTCCGCAACCGGGATTCTAAGTCGTCCCGGTGTTTCAATTCCAAAAGCGATGCGTTTTGAATCAATAACCGGCGGGACGCCTTATACCGTTGTATATTTGACTTTTTAACAACTATTAACACCTACGTTTTCAGGCATTTGAAAAAATGTTCGTAAATTTTGCAACCTTTTTATGGAGTTCATCATCTATTGGGTAAATAACTGCTAAACCAATGCGAAAGGAAAAATTAATATATGCAGGATTGTTCGTCGCCATCATTGCGATGCTCCTCACCGACAATAACTTTTCTTTCTTCAGCCACTCCACCTCACGGGTATTTAACCTGGCCGAATTCAAACTCACCCGTATCAATCTGGAATGTGAAGTGTTCATTACGCACGGCGCCAACGAAAAGCTGGTGGTGGAGGCCTCTAATGACATGATGAAACACCTCGAAATCAACCAGGCAAATGGCATCCTTTCCATAAGCAACAAAAAGCGATTTAGCTTGTTTGGTTTTGCTAAAAACTATTTGAATACCACAGACAGAGTAAAGATCTACATTAACCATTCTCAGCTCGACCGAATTATTGTCAATAACCAGGCGACTATTATTTCCGTAGACTACAAGCCCATCAGAAGCCAGGTTTGCACTAATAATGAGGACAGAGATACCTACGACGACGAAAGACCTTCCAAAAATGTATTCTCAGCGTTGGTAAAAGCCGTAAATATAAGCCCTGATCTTTTCCGTAATTTGTTCCGCTCGCTAAATGACTACGCTTTTGTGTAGACAAAGCTATTGTGTGCCAGCAACCCCCTGACAATGAAATATTGAGCAAAAATGTAGGTCGTCATGATCATCTCGCCCTGGTAGTCAAATGAATTTAAGAAGCGGCTTACGGCGATCATTCCGTCACTCACGATAAACAACAAGGCGCCTCCGTAAACAAAGGCAAAACTGTTGGCGCTGGT
>CAYUJK010000230.1:0-6293 GCA_964444895.1 uncultured Roseivirgaceae bacterium | reverse complement strand
ACAAATGTACCTTCGACCCGGCAGCAGAGGCCGTATACCTGCGCTACATCGGCGCCATTGTGGTTCATCATGCCAATGTACACATCAAGCGGCACGTGCGGATCAAAATACTTCATCCCAACTCCCTCGGCGAGGCCAACATAAAGCTACCCTACTACTCCAGCGACAATTACGAGCGCATCTCTTCTATAAAAGCCCAGACCATTAATATTGACGAAAATGGCAAAGCGCACTATTTCCCAGTAGATAAAAGCCAATTCTTCAAGGTCGATCTTTCAGAAGACTGGAAAGAAATGCGTTTTACGTTTCCGAATGTAAAGCAGGGCTCCATCCTGGAATACGAATACACCCTGATTTCCGCCAATCATCTCTACCTGGAAAACTGGGAATTTCAGCATCACCTGCCTGCGCTGTATTCCAGCCTATCCGTGCAGACACCGAAATCACTCGACTACCAATTTATGATGCAAGGCAGCCGCCTATACCGAAAATACCATGACAAGCCCTCAAACAACTGGGAATTGGAAGACCTGCCAGCGCTAAAAGAAGAGCCGTTTTTGTACAACCAGGGAGATTTCGTAGAAAAAGTCCGTTTTCAGCTTTCAGGATACTATGCGCAGGATCAGATGAAAAATGTGGAATACAAATCGCTGCGCCGCAGTTGGGAGAGCCTGGCCGATGAGGTACTGAACTCCAACGAATACCGGAGCTACCTGAACCGGTCGGGCTTCGCCAAAAACACCGTGGCTGAGCTAGAACTGGAAGGTAAATCACCCGAGGAAAAAATACGTGAGATATACAAATACGTGACCGACAACTACAGATGGAACGGTCTCTACCGGCGATTCACGTATAACAAGCTTGCAAATATCTCCAAAAACACCGAGGCCAATAGCGCTGAGATCAACCTGCTGCTGGTACTGCTGCTCAACGCCGCAGGTATTGAGGCTAACCCCATGCTGGTAAGTACGCGGTCGCATGGGCTTTATTTCAAAAACTACCCCTTGCTATCCCAATTCAACCACCTGATGGCTTATGTGAAAACGGACGACAAGGACATTTTCCTGGATGCCACAGATCCGCTCCTGCCCTACAATGTGTTGCCGGTGCAGGCGCATATTACCGAGGGGTTTGTGCTCGACAAGCGAGAACCCCGCTGGCAGGAAATCTTGATCGAAAAAAAGGCCAGGGAAAGGTACGCAGCATCTATTCACCTGCACGCAGGGCAGGTTGTTGACGTGGCATTGGAGTTTGAAGCGATGGGACATTTCGCCGCCAATGCCCGCCGCCAACTGATCTCAAAAGGAGCGGCAAAATGGCTGGAAGACCAGGTGAGTCCAGTGATCAACGTAAGCAGCGATTCGCTGAGGATCCAAAACCTGGAGGAGGTCGACGAGTTGCTAAAAGCACAGGCACACTTCCAATACCAATACACCACGCACGAGGGCCAGAAAACCCTGTACCTCAATCCTTTTCTGCTCGATAAGTGGCTGGAGAACCCCTTTAAAACCGACACCCGCCAGTACCCCGTTCAATTTCCCTTTCTCAGCACTACCATTTACACCTGCGAAATAGTTATCCCGGAAGGGATGCAGGTAGTGGAGCTACCCAAAACCGAGAAAATAAAAATGCCCAATGACTATGGCGACTTCACCTACCGGGTGGTATCGAACGGCGGGAAAATAACCGTACAGATCATTTTCAACATCAACAAACTGGAAGCCCCGTCTAACCAATACAAAAACTTCCGCGAGTTCTATGGGATGGTAGCTTCCCGGCTCAATCAACACATTGTACTGAAATCCATTCGATAAGAAGTCTCAAATAATCGTTGAAACAATACCTAATCCGCCGAGAATTGTCTACCTTTAGCCTTTATTCAACTCAACGCCTACCACTTCCCATCGGGACATATAGCATTTTCACATTTTAATATTTAATTTTATTTCATGGCAGAATCAGTAAAGTTAACCTTTCTCAAGAATAGTGAAAGCGAGTTTTACCAGGTGTTGAAAGAAAGAGTAAACTCCTATTTCGAAACCAATAAAATATCCAAACACGCCAATGGCCACATGGTGTTCAAAACCTTTTTCATCCTGTCCATGGTAGGTCTTACCTATGCGTTGGTGCTCATCAATCCGTTTCACCCACTTATCCAGTTGGTCATTGCTATGGCGCTGGGCTTTTTTACGGCGCTCATTGGCTTAAATATTGCGCATGACGCCCTCCACGGCGCCTACTCCTCTAATCAAAAAATTAACAGCTGGCTGGGCATTACCTTTAACCTGATCGGCGCCAACGATTATATATGGAAGATAAAGCACAACATCATTCACCATACATTTACCAATATCCCTGATCACGACGACGACATAAACCAGGCGAAAATACTGCGGATGGAACCCACGCAAAAGAGAAAGCCGATTCACCGGTACCAGCATTTCTACATATTCCTGTTATACCCGCTAAGCTCGCTTTCATGGGTATTTGTAAAAGATTTTGAAAAGTTCTTTAAAGCCAAAATAAGCAGCAAAGTGATCAAAAATCACCCCAAAATTGAGCTGTACAGGCTCATCTTTTTCAAGCTGGTGTACTATACCATTTACATTGTGATTCCCTTTGCAGTGATTGATCTTCCCTGGTATTACATCCTCATCGGCTTCATTGCTATGCACCTGGTAGAGGGCGCCACGCTGTCATTCATCTTTCAATTGGCCCACGTCTTTGAAGGAAATTCTTATCCTCAGCCCGATAAGGAAGGCAAGCTGAGCAGGCCCTGGGCAGATCACCAGTTGTTTACCACGGCAAACTTCGGAAAAGACAGTCCCGTGCTGAACTTCCTCTTCGGCGGGCTCAACATGCAGGTAGAACACCACCTGTTTCCAAGAATATGTCATGTACACTACAAAAACATTTCGCCCATTGTGCAAAGCACCGCGCGGGAGTTTAACCTACCCTACCTGGAAAGCAAAACCTTTGGCGGCGCCATACGGTCACACATGGATATGATGAAAAGGCTCGGACGGGAGGATTAGCCGCCTCTTCATAGACTTAGAATAAATTCAAATTAGACTCTTAATACAAAAAAAGACGTCGGATATTCCTTTTCTATCCTCGATTTACGTTTAAAATAATTGAACAGGCGGTTCTGATCATTTCAGGATGCAGCCGGGCCCTCGTATGTGGGGCAGCGGAACAAACCCCGCGGGACACCAATTCAGGTATCTCGCGGGGTTTTTTAGTTTGGGTCGCTAAAATTAAGGTCACTATGAAGCTAACATCATTAAAGTCACTACTGAAAAGCAGAGAAATTTTGTTTTCGGCGATTACTGGTCTTAGCCTGTTATTGGGCATTTTTTCGGGCTTTATCCTGTCAAAAATGCCTTTTATAAGCCTGGCTCTATTTGTCAATGCTTACTTTTTCGGAAGCTACTTTATGTTAAGAACTGTATGGAAGGCGATATGGACGTTGAGCTTTGATGTTGACCTGCTGATGTTTGTGGCGGCCATTGGAGCAGCGATCCTGGGAAAGTGGGAAGAAGGATCTTTGCTACTGTTTCTGTTCAGTTTGGGCCACGCCCTGGAAAAACACGCCCTGGAAAAGGCCAATCGTTCTATTGCAGCTCTTGCTGAGCTAAGCCCCCAAACCGCTTTAGTAAAAAAAGGCGAAACCATCATGGAAATTCCTGCCGACCAACTGCAGCCGGGCGACAGGGTAGTAATAAAACCCAACACGAAAATATCGGCTGACGGGGTAGTGGTGAAAGGAACAAGTAGTGTAGACCAGTCGTCAATTACCGGTGAGAGCATTCCTGTGGACAAATTTCCACTTCCTGCGTTTGATATGGCCAAATCAAAATATATAGCTCCGAAACATCAGGTGTTTTCCGGAACAATGAACGGCGATGGATACCTTGAGGCCATCGCCACAAAAGCGGCAAAGGACACTACCCTGGCCCAACTCATCCGGATGGTACACGAAGCGCGGCAAGGACACTCACCCACTCAACGGTTTACACGGAAATTCGAAAAGTACTTTGTTCCCTCCGTATTGTCATTTGTGTTTATACTCAACTTTGCCTTTTTGGTCATTGACGAACCGTTTTCTGCCAGCTTCTACAGGGCGATATCGGTGTTGGTGGTATCAAGTCCCTGCGCCCTGGTGATCTCGACGCCCAGCGCTATCCTCAGTGCCATTGCCCGGGCAGCTCGTCAGGGAGTTTTAATAAAAGGAGGAGAACCGCTGGAAAACCTCGCAAAAATAAAAACCATTGCTTTTGATAAAACGGGGACTTTAACCAAAGGGAAACCCCGAATCGCCGCTATTGTATCGCTAAATGGAAACAGCAAAGAACAGCTTATGCAAATCGCATTATCGGTAGAGACCAAAAGTGACCACCCTCTGGCAAGGGCAATTGTAGAAGAGGGTTTCAACATGTTCGGCGATATTGACCTGCTGGAAATAGATGATTTTCAATCCGTAACCGGAAAGGGGGTAACAGGAAGGCTATCGGGAGAAGAAGTAAGGATCGGCAATGCAGAAATCTTTGAAGGTGATCTTATGATGCCATTGGGGGTTAGGAAACAGATGGAGCAGTTGGAAAGGGAGGGAAACACCTGTATTCTTATTAAGAAAGGGGATAGTTATGAGGGTATAGTAGGCATGATAGACACGGCAAGAGAAGAAAGCCTAAGCGTCATTAGCGAACTAAAAAAAATGGGTATAAGTAAAATGGTACTGCTAACCGGAGATAATCAACGTGTGGCCGACGCCGTAGGAAAGTCAGTTGGCGTAGATGATGTGTGGGGCAATCTACTGCCCGAAGACAAAGTTGAAGCCATCACTTCGCTGAAAAACAGAGAGAAAAGGGTGGCGATGGTGGGTGATGGCGTGAACGACGCTCCGGCGATGGCCCATAGCACCATAAGTATTGCCATGGGCGCCGCGGGCTCTGACGTGGCCCTCGAAACAGCGGACATTGCCTTAATGACTGATAAACTGAATCGGTTGCCATTTGCTATTGGCTTGAGTCGTATGACTCGAAAAATCATCACTCAAAACTTAATCATAAGCTTAGGAGTAATCCTGGTAATGATTCCGCTTACTTTTTTAGGTATAGCGTCAATTGGCCCGGCGGTACTGATACATGAAGGCTCTACTGTGGTAGTGGTCTTCAATGCACTGAGGTTATTGGGATATAAAAAATCCATACAATAGTTAAAATTATGTTCTCTTACCCGCAAGTTTTTGCCCCAAGCGATTGTCTAACTGGTAAAAACAAAATCATGCTACACAAACAAATGTTCTTTCTGATGGTATTGGCGGGCACTATGGCAGCAGCCATACCTGCGGCAAATGCCTGCGAGCTTGAATTCCAGGTAGAAACCCCAAAAGAAAGTTATAAAGCCGGGGACGAAGTGATTGTAAACGTGACGCTGGTTCTCACCCACCGAAATTGCCGGGTATCGCCTGACGAAACACAGTTTAGCGGTGAAGGCATTGAAATCCTGGGCGCCACCAAATGGACAGAATCTGGCTACAACCGGTATTCGCGAAAAATAAAAATCAAAATCACCGGTGGCGCTGGCATCCATAAACTGACAGCCATGCGCGAATGCCAAAAAGACGGCGCCAAGCGCAGTATGATATTCAAAACGTCATAATCATCCGCCA
Organism: uncultured Roseivirgaceae bacterium; assembly: GCA_964444895.1. Taxonomy (GTDB): domain Bacteria; phylum Bacteroidota; class Bacteroidia; order Cytophagales; family Cyclobacteriaceae; genus CAJXNP01. The sequence goes on along the minus strand of CAYUJK010000230.1, from coordinate 619 downwards.
TGAAATCGTCTCTCATCCTTTTTATGTTTTTCATCCTTTTATTCCCTGCTTATGCACAGGAAAAAGCTGAAATCCCGGAGCAGACCGATACAAGCTATCAAAGTGAGGATGAGTTTTCTGAGTTTGCCCCGTTAGAGGAGGCTGCTGTAAACGCCCCGCCGGAAAAAGCACCCAAAAATCTCCCATGGGCTATTGGGGCCTTATTAGCCACCGTAGTAGCCGGTGTATTCATGCGATTCGCCAAAACCAGGAAACTACGAGGTCTTTTCCTGGTAGCCTCCGTGGCCATTTTGGGGTTCTATGTTGGTGGATGTCCGTGCCCGGTTTCAGGTTTGCAGTACGTGATTCTCTTCGCCTCCGGTGCGGGAGAGTCCTGGCTTAGCATGGTTTGGATTATCGGGCTCATACCCATCACCTACTTTTTCGGTAAGGTGTGGTGCGGCTGGGTTTGTCATTTGGGAGGATTACAGGAAGTGATCTTTAAGCCCGGAAAGCTGAATTTTCTCAAATCGGAAAGGGCTACTGCCATCATGATGTGGGTAAGGATATTTCTCCTCGCTGCCCTGGTCATCCAGGTATTGATCACAAAAACGAACCTCTACAAAGTAATCGATCCTTT
>CAYUJK010000229.1:0-6295 GCA_964444895.1 uncultured Roseivirgaceae bacterium | reverse complement strand
GACCCCTCAGCGTCCACAAATGGCTGTGCGGATCGCTCATGTGTGTCGATGATCTTCAGTCGGTTAGCGGCGCACAGCAGGCGGGATTCCTGAAATTCGAATTCGGCGAACCTTGCGGAGTCGGGACCACGGTGGCGAAGCGACTCCATCATACTGATGATGGGCCTTTCGTCCAGTGTTCCTTTTTTGTCTAAGATAAAACTAATGCCGCACATGTATCATTCCTCTAAAAGCGGCAAAATAAAAGGATTTCGAAAGACTTCCTAAAATCACAAAACCCCACCGGGTGCTTGCAAGGTAAAGCCGCACCCGGTGGGGTTTTTCGATCGACCGAAAAGGTCATGTATTTCTTTTTTTTGTTTTGTCAGATCAATGTTTTTTCACCCTTCGTGAATTTGTAAATATTTGGATTTTGAGTAACTGAGTATATTCTGAACCACCGTTTCCGGGGCCTTGATATTGAGCTTTTCAAGTTCGCCGATCACTTCTGTTATTTCAGTGTGAAAGTCCCTGAGAGAGGGGTCTATAATCAGCGCTCTTTCTATTTCCTCATTTTCCGCGGATGAGGTCTCATTATATACGTACCTCATTACATCATTGCGGGTAAAGATTTTGATCATATACTACATTGTTTTTGCTCATCATTCGTCTGAGGTTGATCAGTGCGTATCGCATACGCCCAAGCGCGGTGTTGATACTCACATTGGTTGCCTCAGCTATATCTTTGAAGCTCATTTCCATGTAACTTCGCATGATTAATACCTGCTTCTGTGCTTCCGGTAACTCCTGAATAAGCGCTTTTAGCTTTTTGTGAGTGTCTTGCTTGATTTGCGTTTCTTCAATAGAAGCCTCGGCGAATTTCAGGGTGTTAAATACGTTACTTCCGTCTTCCATGATGACGGTTGGGTACCTTTTAGCTTTCCTAAAATGGTCTATCGCAAGGTTATGCGCTATCCGAACTATCCATGGCAGAAACTTCCCTTCTTCATTGTACCTGCCAGACTTCATGGTGTTGATTGCTTTGATGAACGTTTCCTGCATCAAATCTTCCGCCAGGTACCTGTCTTTTACCACTAAGTTGATAGCTGTAAAAACCTTGTTTTTGTGACGATTCATCAATACTTCGAACGCCTTTTCATCTCCATTGATGTATTGTGATACCAGTACACTATCACTTACTTTGTATTTAGCCATATAAATTACAGTTAGTTAACGTAGACGTTTATGCCATATTGCCGTTTTTAACTTGATCAATCAGTATTTTTTGAAAGTAGTATTACCAAAAGTATTGATATCGGGTAGAGATGTAAAGCGACGGGTGGGGGTCAAGTGTTAAAAAATGTTAATAGTCGTTAACAAACACACACTACAGGGTTTTTTGCTGCGGTTGCCTATTTGCCACGGCCTGGGGGTTTTCGGCAGGGCAACATTGAATATTTTTTTGCGTGAGCAGCATAAGTTAAAATTATGTTTTAGTATTGCTACTTGCTATGGCGCATCAAATGGAGGATAAGATTTTGTCGGTAGATTACTCGCGGATAGACGACCTGGATCCGCGGAAATACATTGTCATTAAAAAGGCCCGGGTCAACAATCTGAAAAATCTCACGGTAGCCATACCGAGAAATCAATTTGTAGTTATTACAGGGCTAAGCGGGTCCGGCAAGTCTTCTCTGGCCTTTGATACACTTTTTGCCGAAGGGCAGCGGATGTATGTAGAGAGCCTCAGCTCGTACGCGCGTCAGTTTCTTGGCAGAATGGAAAAGCCCGAAGTAGACTACATTCGTGGGGTATCGCCGGCCATAGCCATAGAGCAGAATGTGAGTTCGCGCAATCCTCGTTCAACTGTAGGAACCACCACAGAAATCTATGATTACCTGAAGTTGCTGTATGCCAGGGTAGGCGAAACATTCTCTCCCGTGTCGGGCGTGAAAGTCAGGAAAGATTCGGTGTCAGATGTGGTTGATAAGATTATGACCTTTGAGGAGGGAACGCGCTTTACCGTTCTGTGTCCGCTGGTAATTAAAAATAACCGCAAGATAAAAGAGGAGCTTAATATACTTTTGAGCAAGGGGTTTTCGCGAATATCGGTGCAGGGTAAGGTGAGCTTTATTGAAGACTTTCAGGGAGAAAAGATAGGCGCGGACGCCATTTACGTGGTTATCGACCGGGTGGCACTGACCAAGAACGACGAAGACCTGCAATTTCGAATAGCGGATTCAGTTCAAACGGCCTTTTTCGAGGGGCATGGCGACTGTATCATAGAGTTAGAGAGGGCGGAAAGATTACATTTTTCGGACCGCTTTGAAGCCGATGGAATGGCGTTTGAAGAGCCAAGTGTCAATTTTTTCAGTTTTAACAATCCCTACGGCGCCTGTAGAAAATGCGAAGGATTTGGAAAAATACTCGGCATTGATCCCAACCTCGTTATTCCCGACAAGAGCCTTTCAGTATATGAGGGCGCTATCGTTCCCTGGCGTAGCGATTCATTTGCCGACTGGCGCAATGAGCTTATCCGCTATGCCGATAAATTTGATTTTCCCATTCACCGGGCTATTCGTGACCTGGATGCTGAGCAGTATGAAGTGCTTTGGGATGGCAACCAGTATTTTTCAGGTCTCCATAAGTTCTTTCATTACCTCGAAACCAAAACCCACAAAATTCAATACCGGGTGATGCTTTCGCGCTACAGGGGGCGCACCGTGTGTCCCGACTGTAAAGGCTCGCGTTTGCGAAAGGATGCTTCCTATGTCAAGATCGCCGGGAAGTCGCTGACGGAGCTGGTGTTGATGCCAATTTCTGAAGTAGCCGGCTTTTTCAATGAACTTCAGCTAAGCGAACACCAGCAGCAGGTAAGCCGGAAGCTACTGATCGAAATCGGCAACAGGCTCGAATATGTGGAAAAAGTGGGGCTGGGCTACCTGACACTCAATCGCCTCACGGCCTCGCTGTCAGGGGGAGAGTTTCAGCGCATTAAGCTGGCTACGTCCCTGGGAAGTGCGCTGGTGGGCTCCATGTATATTTTGGATGAGCCGAGCATAGGCTTACACCCCCGGGATACCAGCCGCCTGATAGACGTGTTGAAATCGCTTAGAAATCTGGGTAACAGTGTAATCGTAGTGGAACATGAGGAAGAGATTATGAAAGCTGCCGACCAGATTATTGACATAGGACCCGCGGCAGGCTCGCACGGAGGCGAGCTGGTGTTTCAAGGCACCATGGAGGAGATAAGAAAAAGCGATGCCACCTACACTGCCAGGTATTTAAGCGGAAAAGAAAAAATTGAGATACCAGCCCGGCGCAGAAAAGGTAAATACCATGTGAAAATACAAGGCGCCAGGGAAAACAACCTGAAGAATATTGATGTGAGCATTCCGCTGGGCTGCTTCACGGTGGTTACCGGCGTGAGCGGGTCGGGGAAATCCACCCTGGTGAAAAATATTCTTTATCCCTCGATAGGGAAAATATTGGCTACCGTCACGGAATCCACCGGTAAGTTTGACCGCCTTGACGGCGACTACCACAAAATAACCTCTGTGGAGTATGTAGACCAAAACCCCATAGGGAAATCCTCCCGGTCAAACCCCGTCACCTATGTAAAAGCCTATGACGCTATCAGGCAGCTTTTTGCTGACCACCCACTATCCAAATCGCGCGGGTACAAGCCGGCCTTTTTCTCTTTTAATGTGGAGGGAGGCCGGTGCGAAAATTGTCAGGGCGAAGGCCGGGTTCGCATTGAAATGCAATTCATGGCTGATATCTACCTCACCTGCGAAAATTGTAACGGCAGGCGATTTAAGAATGATATTCTGGAGGTGAAATACAATGGGAAAGACATTTCGGAAGTACTGGAACTAACGGTTGACGACGCGATCGATTTTTTTAAAGATAATAAAGGAATAGTGGCCAGGCTCCAGCCATTGCAGGATGTGGGCTTAGGCTACATTCGCCTGGGGCAGGCATCAAACACACTCAGCGGTGGTGAGGCCCAGCGTGTGAAGTTAGCGTCTTACCTGGTGAAAGATGGCGTTTCGAAAAACGAACATATTTTGTTTATTTTTGACGAGCCTACTACGGGGTTGCATTTTCACGATATTCACAAATTGCTCACTTCCATCAATGCCCTGGTAGAAAAAGGCAATACCGTGGTGGTAATTGAGCATAACATGGATATGGTGAAATGCGCGGATTGGATCATTGATTTGGGCCCGGAAGGTGGAGATAGAGGCGGCCAGGTGACGTTTCAGGGCACACCCGAGGAGATGATTCAACTCGACTCAAACTATACGGCAAAATATTTAAAAGAAAAATTTGTTTAAACTCTTATGAATGTAAAGTTGACCTCTCTTTTGGTGCTGATACTGGCGCTGTTAGCCGAGCGGGCAGTTGCGCAATGCGAAGCATGTCCCGTTAACAAGCATTTTACCGCGGATTACTGCTTTACGAGTACTGATTTTCCGGAATACTGTGCGCAGTTTAAACTGGAGTTGCCCAATGTTTTGATTTCGCGTGGAAAAAAGACAAAGCTCGTTCCCGTAGCCGAAAACGACTCATTGGGGTATTACATAAGTATAGCTGCCAACAGGTCGCTTAAATTATCAGCAACAGATGTTTTATTTATACAAGAAGCTATGACGGAATGGAAAAGTGAAAAGCGCGATATCGGCATGACCTTCACCGAGAGCGGCCTGGGTTACCGGGTTTTGAAAGAAGGTGAAGGTGAGAAGCCGAAAGCCGGCCAGCGCGTGCGCGTGCACTATACGGGCACGCTGGAAGACGGCAAAAAGTTTGACAGTTCGGTGGACCGAAATCAGCCCTTTGTGTTTACCCTCGGCGTGGGCCAGGTGATTAAAGGATGGGACGAAGGGGTGGCCCTGTTGCCCGTAGGAGCAAAGGCGCTACTGAAAATTCCATCTGAGCTTGGATATGGTCCTCGTGGCGCCGGCGGGGTAATTCCACCTAATGCTACGCTTTACTTTGAAGTGGAATTGCTGGGAGTGGAGTAAGGACTATCCGCGCGAGGGTATGATATTTCATTGGAGTTCAGCCTTGTTTCTGCCGAGTCGTGACAATTCTGCGAATCGGATGATTTTAATGACGTAGCAGTGTGTCAGCCACCATGCCAAAGTGTGGAGTGTTTATACCGAAGACATACCTTTGGCATAAACATTGGGATATTTCGGACTCTAAAGCATGTTGTACATCATTTGTACACTCGGCCCTGTTGTTTTAGTGGAAATCTTTGACATGTATCGACTCAGTTAATTGAAATGGAAATGAAACGTCCATGAGAGAATGATCAATATTTTTACTTACAATGACATGATTATTTTCTCATGGTAAGTTCCATCTGACCTTTGAAAACAAATTATATACACATGAAATACAGCTTAACAATTTTATTGCTATTTGGTTTTGCGGCGGTTTTGCACGCGCAGGACGAGGAGGAAGTGAATGTGATAGGCTTTCGGTTTCTGGACTACAAAAGTGGAGGACTTCCGGAAGACTTATTGAAAACCAAGTCTGTGGTTTTTGTCGGTGTGCCCACCGTATCGAAGAACTCTTCCGAGCGCGGCGATTGGAAAAAACTGGCGCGAGAGGCTCACCCCACGTTTAAGAGCCTGGGTATTGATGCCGTAAAATACTACTCCATAGATGATGCCCTGTCAGGCGGAGGAACGGCAGATGCGCTTGCTGCTGAGATGGCCAAACGCGAGATAAGCAATGTCATTATCCTGAGCCATGTAGCTTTTCAGATAAAAAATAAAGATGCGGAAAGGCATGTGATGATTATCACGCCGTTTAATGGCAAATCTACTTTTATGGATAACGGTCAGGTAGCCTGGAAAACCCAGGATAAAGATCTCGACAAAGCCCTTAAAAGCCTCACCAAAGATGTATCGAAGCTTGGCAACAAGGAAAACCTTTTGATCAATGACGTGCCGGAGTTTGGGGAAGAGATCAAGCTGATCAGTGGCCGTCGAAACGAGAGCTTTAATACAGATCTCCGCATTGATAAGCTGGCGGTGCCTAAGTTTGCCACCATCGAAGTACCTGCAAACGCCCCCGGGGGAGTGCTGAACAACAGTATCAAGAAGGAAGCCGAAAACTACAACAAAAGTGTGCCTGCGATGAACAAGCGGCTGGAGCAGTTTTTCGCTGATTACCCTTACAATTATGCCCTGGTGGAGCCCAACGAGACCGATGCATCACTAAGGAGCAAGGGATTTCACTACAGGCTGGAAAAGATCCAGACCTCGGGAGAGAGCGTGAAATTGATACTGGGATACGAAAC
>CAYUJK010000228.1:0-6305 GCA_964444895.1 uncultured Roseivirgaceae bacterium | reverse complement strand
TCTCCTGCTCCTGGATATCAATATGCCCGAAATGAGCGGATGGGAATTTCTGGACAGCATCAAGACGCTATCGTCCTACGGCATGTTTGATTTGTACGTGATCATGGTGACCTCTTCGGTAAATTCGGACGATAAGCGGACCGCCCTGAGGTACGACGAGGTGATCGGGTTTATCGAAAAGCCGATGGACCTGGCTATATGTGCCAAAATAAAGGAGTTTCCGCAAATAGCCGGGTATTTTCAATGAAGACGATGCCGTCCCATTACCGCTTTCCCTTGCTGTGTTTGTTAGTCTCGGTTTTTGGGGACGATTCCCTTCACCCATATCCTGAATTCCGCGGCTCTTTCTTTGCCAATAACTACTTCGCACTTGGGTGGGGGAGATAGCTCCAGTTTGATTTTGCTCTCGACTGTAGATCGGAATTTTACAATGGCATTGATGTTCACAATGTATTGACGGTTAGCCCTGAAAAAATAAATGGGGTTGATCATTTCTTCCAATTCTGAGAGGGATTGATCAGCCATGTAAAGTTCATTCTTCTTGTCGCACACGAAACTGATTTTGTGTTCGGTAAAAATATAGGCGATGTTGCCAATATCTATTGGGCAAAAGTCCATGCCCTTCCGAACAACAAGTCGTGCTTCCCAGGCTTTATTTTCTACTACCGGATCAAAACTGGGTTCTTCACTTTCCACTTCTTTTTGGGCGTACTTTACCAACAGAATTTTTTCGTACATGTTGGAGATGAAAATCACAAATGCGACTATCACAAGCACAGTGATCATAGCGTCCGAATCGAGCGAATTGATGCTTGTTAACCACGTCCACGCGTAAATCAGGAAGCCGCTACCGGCACGGTATAGAAAACGTTTATGCCCGTCATCAAGGTGAATTTTTGTATGACCGAACGGCTGCGAAAAATATCAGGATAATACCTGAATAAAAGATAGCGGTTTCCTTCCCAAACAACACCAACCACCAGTATGAAGTACAAATAGGAAGCGATCATGAATAAAGCAGAGCTGTGCTGAACGGCGGCCAGTCCTGTGACAGAGGGAATGCCCACGCCAAAAAAAGGAATGCCGATCCCGCGAATCAGCCTGTCGTCTACCGGCATCTTCCCGGATGACGTTTCTTTTTCAGAAGCCGTTTTTTCCGTTTCAGATAGCTTATATTCTTGTTCGGTAATTGGCCTGACCTGATTCAATAGCGGAAAAGTTTATATCGACTACATTGCAAAAAAGAACTTCAATCTACTAAAAAATAAATCGTTATGGAAAACGTAAGCATTAATCATTGGGCGGTGATCTCAGCAGCAATTTCAACATTTCTTTTAGGGGGGCTTTGGTATTCCAATATTTTGTTTGGCAAAGCCTGGCAAAAAGAAAACAAGCTCAGCGACGAAGAAATCAAGAATTCAAACCCCGCCAAGGTATTTGGCCTTTCCTTCCTCTTTTCACTCATCATGTCATACAACCTTGCTTTCTTTCTTGGCGATCCTTCCATCGGTCTCACCGAAGGACTTATGTACGGCTTTTTCACCGGCTTTGGCTGGGTGATGATGGCATTGGCCATTATTTCTCTCTTCGAACAAAAAAGCTGGAAGTACATCCTGATCAACGGCGGCTACATGACCATCGCCTTCACCATCATGGGCGGGATATTGGGGGCTTGGAAGTAGCGGGACGTAGCCACTAAGACTCAAAGATACGAAGTTTCTCCAAGCGCTTTTAAGCGGAATTATTCACAAATTTAAATAACTGATCCGTCCGCGTCAGGCAGGTAAAACCTATAATTCTATGTTTAGCGAACTTGGGAGTAGTTGAAAAAAATAGCTATTCAAAGGATGAATTAGTAGTTGGAATGGATGTCCATAAACCCGAATTCATGAGAGAATTGTAAAAGCGGTATTTAATAACGACGAAAGACACAAAAGAGATACGTCTTCGACGTAGCTTGTCCGGCTTTCGACGGATTGAAAATTGCGATGCAATTTTTCGTGAATTTCGCGCATTTCGTTGTTTAATATGAAAAATAGGATTTTTGTCGTATACCCTTCGTGCCACGACTCAAAGCTATCCTGCGGCAGGCAGGTTGTGGAACGAATACTAACCGGAAACTAACCCTGCCTGGCTACAATTTCCATAAAGATGCCGGGCTTTTTAATTTGCCTAAACCCATACTTTTCATACAAGCTGTGGGCATCCTCGGTAGCCAGCCCCCAGCGATACAGGTTGCGGAGGTATTCATGGCTCATGATAGCCTCCATCAGCTTCTTTCCCAGCCCTAACTTTCGGTATTCGGGTAAAATGAACACATCCATAATCCACGCAAACACCGCATAGTCGGTCACCACACGGGCGAACCCCACCTGCTCGTCCTCCTTATAAACCCCGAAACACAGGGAATTTTCTATGGTCTTTCGCACAGTATCCAGGCTTCTGCCTTTGGCCCAATAAGATTCGTTCGTAAGGAAAGAATGGATAAGCGGTATATCCAGTTTTGATTTGTTGGTTGAAATGTAAAAGTCTTTTTCCATACATGTTATTTCAACAATTTAGTTTTTTACGCCGTTTTCAAAGAAATGTTTGAACGGTAAAATCAGTGAAATTTTAAGAATTTATGGTGTTTGGGATAATACACTTATTTTAGCCTGAACTATTCATAAAAGCAAAAAAGTAAGGCCACGAACCCGCTTGCCGGACGGGCAGGCGGGTTCGTGGCAAATTTATATTTATGAATAATTGAGGTTAGAGTTACCTATTACAATTTCCACATGAAACCATGAGCGCCTTGACCCAAATCGACAAATCCAAACCCGTATTGTTGACCGGGGCTACCGGCTATGTAGCAGGGTGGCTGGTGAAAAAGCTGTTGGAAGAAGGCTTTACCGTACATGCTGCTGTGAGGAACCCAAATAACAGGGAGAAGCTGGCCCATCTGGATGCCATAGCCCAGTCTGCCAAGGGCACTATCCGCTATTTCGCATCTGAACTGCTCGAAGAGGGCTCGTATGCAGCCGCTATGGAAGGTTGTGAATTGATTTTTCACACAGCTTCGCCCTTCACATCTAAATACAAAGACCCTCAAAAGGAACTGATTGACCCAGCCTTGAAAGGTACGATCAACGTACTGGAGCAAGCCAATAAAACACCATCCATTAAGCGTGTTGTACTTACCAGCAGTTGCGTGACCATGTATGGCGATAATAGTGACCTGGAAAAAACACCTAAGGGGCTTTTCACCGAAGAAATGTGGAATACTACCTCTTCACTTCATCATCGCCCCTACTCCTGTTCCAAAACCTTAGCTGAGAAAAAGGCCTGGGAAATGGCCAGCCAACAGCAAAGCTGGGACCTTATAACCATCAACCCAAGCCTGGTGATGGGGCCGGCACTCAGCACCAGGGCTGTCACATCCGATAGTTTTTCGATCCTCAAGCAGATGGGCGATGGCACGCTACGGTTTGGCACCGCTGATATTGGTACTGGGATAGTAGATGTGAGAGACGTGGCGGAAGCTCATTTTCAAGCAGGCTTTTTGCCATCAGCCAGTGGGAGATACATTATCAACGCCCATAATAGCTCCCTCCTGGAAATAGCAAAAATACTCCATGCAAAATTTGGCGATAAATACCCCGTTCCCCGTAGCCCACTTCCAAAGTGGTTGCTCCTGCTGGTTGGACGGCTGTTCAACAAAGAACTTACCCCTACTTTTATCAGAAGAAACCTAAACAAAGAGTGGAAAGCCGACAACACCAAAAGCATAAAAGAACTCGGCATCACCTACCGTCTGCTGGAAGAAACGATGGAAGACGCCTTCCGGCAATTAATTGATGAGGGGATTATTAAAAAGAGGTGGTGGTAGGGTTCAAAACCCGCGAGGTTTCGAAAACCTCGCGGGTTTTGAAGTGTTTTTACAACCAAAAAAACAAACAACCTATGGGAAATAAAAGAGAGCCATTCGAACCGGAAAGCTTTTACCATATCTATAACCACGGGAACGGAGACGATACAATTTTCCGAAGCCATGAAAATTACCTGTACTTTCTGCGGAAGTATGCTGAATATATCGACCCTATAGCGGAAACCTACGCCTACTGCCTTATGCCCAACCACTTTCATTTTGCAGTAAGAATAAGGGATGAGAAAGTGTTGGCGGAGGTCTTTTGCAAAAAGAAAGACCCGCGAGGTTTTCAAAACCTCGCGGGTCTTAACATCCCGGATCTCATTAGCAAAAGGCATGGCGACTTCTTGAATGGATATGCCAAGGCTTTCAATAAGATGTACAACAGAAAGGGCAGTTTATTTCTTGAGAATCTTCAACGCAAAAAAGTAGAAAATGAAAGCTATTTGACAAGGCTGATCTGCTATATACACTATAATCCAGTCCATCATGGATTTGTGAAAAGCTTATCAGAATGGCCGTATAGCAGCTATTTAGCTTTCCTGAAAGAGAAAAAAACAAAATTAAAAAGGAAGGAAGTGTTGGATTGGTTTGGAGGTCGAAAAGAATTTGAGAACTATCACAATGACAACCCTTCGGAAAAACTAATCCTGGAAGATTTATAAGCCCGCGAGGTTTTCAAATCCTCGCGGGTTTAACCTACTCCACCACCACCTTCCTTACCTCACTATTTCCATAAAATGTCGGGAAATACATCAACTCGGCTTTTGCGGGGTTCAGGGTGTAGCTGCCCGAGTAGCGGGGTAGCAGGTCGATCTCGAAGGTGTAGTTTCCTCGCTCCAGTTGGTTGCTGAAAATGTGAGTAAAGTATTGTCACAAAAGTTACAGTGTTCTTAGCCATAGTTGGTATGAGCACCACAAATTATTCCCGCCATTCCCAATCGAAAAATCCACCTCTTTTATTGTGCTGAATCGGTTAAATATTTTGTCCATACTTCATAATGTTCGATATTTAAATCATTAACCGAAGGGCTATGAAACCGACTACTCCAAAAACCATTTTTTTGCTTATTCCCCTATTCCTGTTGAGCTATGCGTTACTGGCCGCGCCACCCCTCATCGGCTTTCTGATCAACAATGGAGAAAAAACCACCAACAACCCGGAAGTCACCATTCGATTGCGATCGCTGAAAACCGCTCCCAACCTACTTGACGCCATGCAGGTGGGGCTTACGGACGACCTCTCCGATGCAGAATGGCAACCTTTTTCTTCCGAACCTTTACTACTGCAACTCAGCGGCGGTGACGGCGAAAAAACGGTGTATGCCCGGCTGCGGGACAAAGCCGGAAACGTGTCGCCCATAGAAACAGCAAAAATCATCCTCGACACTACTCCGCCGGTAGGAATGGAGTTTTTTATCAATAAAGACGCTCCGTATACCAACGACAAAACCGGGCGGGTTTTCCTGCAGTTCAAGGGCGACGATGCCGTGGCGTGGCAGGTGAGCAACAGCCCCAATTTCGATCGGGCCGCCTGGGAATCCCTCAACAACCACAAATCCTGGACACTTGACCTCCGCACCGGCGACGGAGAAAAGCAGGTGTATGCCCGTTTTAAAGATGAAGCCGGAAACGTAGGCGAAGCCCTGACAAAATCCATCATTCTGGATACCGAGCCCCCAAAAAACGGGCAGATAACAATAAACGACGGCGCCAAATTCACCAAATCAGTAAAAGTGAAACTATCCGTAAAAGTTGACGGCGCCAGCCTCATAAGAATTACAGACCGGGTTGACGGAAAAAACTTCGACTATACCCCCGGCAGTGACGGCTTTATGACCATAGACTGGACGTTTGACACTCTCCAGGGTAAAAAGTTTGTAAAAGCCTATTTCATGGATGCCGCCACCAATAAAACCAATGCACCGGCAGAGGCGGAAATCATTTATGACACCCGTGGACCTACAGCCCCCCGCCTGGCCATTGACAACGGCAATAAATTCACCAACTCTTCCGAAGGAAAAGTGGACTTACAGCTACAACTGCGGGAAAATGAACCTAACCTGGTCCTTGCCATCTCCAATACAGAAGACTTTAGCAACGCCGCTACGCAGGCTTTTTCTGCTACGGTAAAAAGCTGGCAACTTCCGACAGAGAAAGACGGACTAAAAAACGTTTACGCCCGGCTTACCGATGAGGCCGGCAACCACTCGGATATCGCCAGCGGCTCTATCGTGCTTGACCGTACACCTCCCACTGTAAAAAGCTTCCGAATCAACGACGAAAAGGAATACGTAATAGTACCCAGGGTAAACATCGCTATCGAGGCCGAAGACGCCAATACCATGCAGATCAGCAACAACCCGAACTTCACCCCTGCCACGCAATGGGAAGCCTA
>CAYUJK010000227.1:0-6307 GCA_964444895.1 uncultured Roseivirgaceae bacterium | reverse complement strand
AGATGACAAAATCATAGCATAAATACCAAATGGAATATTGCGACCTTATTCGCACATTTAAATGAAAAATTTTTTATGGATAATTTCTATATTTTTTAAATCGTCGATGGTTTTCTCATGTTCGTCTAAACTCCAAACCACTTCAAAAAAAGTAAATATTTTTATCATATCGGCACATTCTACTTGTTCAATGTAATTAAAAGTCCGATTTTTTAGGTATTATGATACTCATAGACTCATGCTATTGTAAAAATTTCATGGTTACAAAACAGAGAGAAAAGACCAAACTTATGATTGAACAGTGATAAGAAAATAAACCTATACATTTGTCTAACACCCTTTGAACTTGATGACAGCACAAAACAGTCAAACATTAAATAACACATTAAAAAAATGAAAAAAGAGGCTATAGCAATTGTAGGTGTATCATGCAGGTTTCCGGACTGCAACAGCTTAAGCGATTTTTGGGAGCTGCTAAAAAATGGGCAAACCACCGTAACCAACATGACGAACGAGCGGTGGGATCTCAACAAATTTTATGATCCGGACCCCACTACCCCGAACAAATCGGTTCAGAAACACGGATCGTTTCTAAAAAACATCCACGATTTCGACCCCTTTCTTTTCAATATAAGTCCTGCCGAAGCGATAGAAATGTCTCCCTCACAAAAACTCATGTTAGAGTTGGTTTGGGAGGCCATAGAAAACAGCCAGTTACCATATAGCAAGGTAGCCGGCACAAAAACCGGCGTGTATGTGGGTAATATATGGAGCGACTTCGAGCACGAGAGAAAACATAAAAACGCCAACACCACTTCGCACTCAGCCGTAGGTCAGTCGGCCAATATCATTGCCAATCGCGTTTCCTATAACTTTGGCTTTGGAGGCCCCAGCCTGGTAGTAGACACGGGATGCTCGTCGTCGTTAGTTGCCCTGCACCTGGCGTGCCAGTCGTTATGGGAAGGCAGTACCAGCATGTGTGTGGTGGGCGCTATCAATCATATTCTCGATCACGACCAGTACGTGTTGCTTTCAAAATTCGGTGGACTGTCGGTAAAAGGGAGTTCCAGCGCGTTTGACGCCAGCGCAGATGGCTTCGTGCGAGGCGAAGGTGCCGGAGTGATCATGATCAAAACGCTGAGCCAGGCCGAAGCTGACGGCGACCACATCTGGGCTGTGATCAAGGGCACGGCCATGAACAACAACGGATACAATGTAAACTTGCCCGCTACTAGCGCCAAAGGGCAAATGGATATGCTGGCAGATGCTTATGAAGGCTCAGGAATAGCGCCCGCTGACGTCCACTATGTAGAGGCCCATGGTACCGGCACCAAACTGGGCGATCCTACGGAAGCAAAAGCGCTTGGTACATTCTTCTCCAAAAATCGCCCCAAAGAGAGACCGCTGCGCATCGGCTCTGTAAAAACCAACCTCGGGCACCTGGAAGGCGCCGCAGGTATGGCCGGTTTGATTAAGGTGCTGCTCGCCATGAAATACCGGCAAATACCCCAGAGCCTGCATTTCAAAAATCCAAACCCTGAAATCCCATTTGACGAGCTGAAACTTACCGTTAATAACGCACTGAACGACTGGCCACTTGCCGAAGGTGAGCTGATGAAAGCTGGTATAAATTCATTCGGATGGGGCGGCACCAACGCCCACACTGTGCTCGAAGAATACAAAGCTGCCAAGTTCGCAGCCATTTCGCACCACTATCCACATGATCAATACCTCTTTACGCTATCCGCCAAGACCGAAAAAGCACTGAAAGAATACGCAAAAAGCTACCGGCAATTCCTGGAAGACAAAATCAACGGTGTGTTGACCAAATTTCAGGAAACCTGCATTGCCACTGCAATAATGAAACCCGAACTGGACTACCGGATAAGCATGGTGGCCGAAAGTAAGAAAACACTGATGGACAAACTCGACGAGTTTGCGCACGACCAACAGCCGCTTTTTCCGGCATCTGTTTCATCGTCCGCAAAAGTTGTGTTTGTATTTCCGGGCCAGGGAAGTCAGTGGCTGGGAATGGGGCAGGCACTCTACAGAAAAGAAGAAATTTTTAAAAAGTGCATAGACGAATGCGACGAAGCTTTTAAGAAATATGTAAACTGGAGCCTGCTGAAAGAGCTCTTTGCTACCGAATCGGACAGTCGCCTAAAGGAAATAGACGTAATACAGCCTACTTTATTTGCCATTGAAATAGCTCTGGCAAGACTATGGATGTCGTGGGGAGTGACCCCTGACGCGGTAGTGGGACATAGTATGGGAGAAGTAGCTTCTGCATATTGTTCAGGTGCACTTTCGCTTGACGATGCCGCAAACGTGATATGTAGCCGATCCAAACTAATGAAAACCGTAAGCGGCACGGGCGGGGCCATGGCCGTTACCGAACTCGACACCCAAAAAGCCGCGGAACGAATAGCCCGGTACAATGGCACCCTCTCGGTAGCTGTAAACAATAGCCCGAAATCTACGGTAATCGCGGGAAAAGAATCGGACCTTTTGCACCTGCTATCCGTCCTGGAAGGCGAGGAACTTTTCTGTCGTCAGGTAAAAGTGGATGTGGCCTCGCACAGCCCGCAGATGGATCCTTTGGTGGGGCCACTGGCGGAGCAGTTAAAAGGACTTCTTCCAAAACCCTGCGCAATCCCCTACTATTCTACCGTAGAAAATTCCTTTTTGGACGGTGCTGGCCTGGATTCATCCTACTGGCAAAAGAACCTTCGAAACATGGTGAGGTTCTCCGAATCGATACAAACACTTTACCAGGAGGGATATACCGTATTCATCGAAATGAGTCCGCATCCGGTGCTCACCAATGCCATAAACGAGTGTGTAGAGCCCTTGGGAGGGCAATCGGCCATCCTCGGCTCATTGCTTCGGGACGAGCCCGAAATCGAAACCATACTGGCCAATGTAGGTCGTCTGTTTGAAAAGGGACTGAGCGCCGATTGGTCGGCATTCTACCGGGTAAAAGAATTTCATGGCATGGAACTCCCTCCCTACCCCATGCAGCGACAAACCTACGCGCTGGAAGATCGTACCGCCCAGTCCGATAAATTCCTGGCCAACGTCAAGAATCCGCTTTTGGGCAGAAGAATTTCACTCGCCGGATCTAATGACACCTACATTTGGGAAAACCGGCTTTCCCTTGAGCATCTTTCATTTGTAAAAGACCACAAAGTAAACGACACCACTGTATTGCCAGGAGTGAGCTACCTGGAAACGCTACATGCCGCGTTGCAGGATGCTTTTGGCCATGCTTACCATGAAGTACGGTCCCTGAACTTCAAAAATCCGGTATACCTGCACGAAAACGAAATGGTGGACACCCAGCTAAAAATTGTGAGAAAAGGGCAGCACGACGCCTCCTTTAGCTACTATGTGAAGGTAGAGCACGAAGGCGCCCACGAATGGCTACTCACGGCTGATGGCGAATTGTATGTTTGTGGCAGCAGGACGGAAATTTCCAACGAACACATTTTCAACCTGAACAGGGAAGAAAATGATCATCTGATTCCCAAGGAACATTTCTATAAAGTAACCAATGCCATTGGCATCCAATACGGCAACTTATTCCAGGGCATCAACTGGGTGAGAATCAACAATAAAAGGGCCATTGCCCACGTAGTACCCAATTCCCTGATCGTGCTGAACGACCACCACTACTTCATCCACCCGGCCATACTGGACAGTTGCTTCCAAACGATTTTCACTCCTCTTCAGGATCAGCTAAAGGGTGGTTCCATGACTACCTACCTCTCACGCCTGGAAGGATTCAAATGGTTTAGTAAGCCCGAGAAGCACGAAGACATCGTGGTGAAAGCTGAGCTGAAAGCCACAATCGGAGAATCAGAAGCCATTACCAAACACCAGGTAGAACTATCGATCTACGATGAAAGCGGCAACTACGTAGCCCACGTAGATCTGCTGGAAGCCATCATCATTAACAATGACAAGCTGGAGACTTCCTCTGCAGAAAAATGGCTGTACCGCACCCAATGGGAGAAAATTGCTATGCCCGAAACCAAAATGGAGCATGCAGGAAACTGGCTCATTTTCAATGACCACCTGGGCGTAGAAAAACAACTCGCGAAGCTTTTCAACAAGCATCACGGTAGGCTGATCAAAGTGAGTCTCGGTGAAAACTACCTGAAAATCGATGACGATGAGTATGTGGTAAACTACCGCGACGAAGCTTCCATATTCATGATGTTAAAAAGCATTACGCATCAAAATGTGCAGATTGACGGCATCATTCATGCTGCTTCCCTCAACGACCACATCAACTACGAAAGCCTGAATGCGTGGGAATTTGACAAAATACTGGAAGACAGCAGCTTGCTTACGATCAACTTGCATAAAGCACTTTCACGCCTGCAAACGGATATTCTGCCGCGTGTGGTGCTGCTGAGTAACGGCCTACAATCCATTGAAAATAAAAACGTGTACCTGAATATTGCCCAGGCGCCCATGTGGGGGCTCGGCAAAGTACTCTACAACGAGCAGCCCCTGCTCGATTGCCTGCGAATTGACATGAGCTATTTCCCTGACAAAAGAGAAATAGAAGCCTTATTCCACATAATTCATGAAGCCACGCATTCGAAAGAACCAGAGCTGGCACTTCGTGAAAATATGCTTTTTGGCTCCCGACTGACTGAAGACCATGTGCCCGTGGTTAACCTTGACAGAATGACGTTTGATCCCACTACTACCACAGTGGTGACGGGCTTCCGGGGCGCCGCCATTCCGCTAATCGAATGGATGGCAGAAAATGGCGCCAGGCATTTTGCGCTGTTAAGCCGTTCGGGCAAAGCCTCACCGGAAGCCATGAAAACCCTGGAGCAACTGACGCAGCACTACGGTATCGTCAGCAATATCTACCGATCTGACGTAGGCGACTACTCAGCCCTGGAAAAGGCATTTGAAGCAATAGAATTAGAAATGCCACCAATTAGCGGTATTGTTCACGCCGCAGGTGTGATCGAAGCACGTAAAATTCAAGAACTCAGCTATGCCGATTACCTCAAAATATTGCTCCCAAAGGTGCATGGTGCGTGGAACCTACATAAGCTGACGCTTGCCCGCGATGTCAAAACATTTATCATGTTCTCGTCGGCATCGTCACTCATTGGACTCAGTGGGCAAGGCAGCTACGTTTCGGCCAATACATTTATCGACCAGATGGCACACTACCGCAAAAAAATAGGCTTGCCCGCCACCGCCGTAAACTGGGGAGTAATTGAAGACGTGGGTATGGTGGCCAATGAAGCTGACCTGGACCGCTACGCCCAGGCAGAAGGCTTCATACCCGTCAAAATGCGCGATGCCGTAGAAAAAATGGACAAGGTAATCAGCCAAAACCCGGTACAGGTAGGTATCGGGCGACTGCAACTGGATAAAACGGCTGAATACTACAGCGCCCTTGCCGCCACAAACTATTTCTCGAAAGCGCTGCAAATAGAAGGTGGAAATGGCGTTGACGAGGGTGCACATCTTTCGATATCAGGACTCACCAAAGAGCAGGCCCTCGAAAACATTGAGCTGCTGGTGAAGCAGAAAGTATCGGCTATCACCAAAGCATCGGTTTCAGATATCAGTTCGGGAATGACCTTTAAGGGTCTGGGCATCGACTCGCTGATGGCGATTCAGTTGCGAAATCAAATTCAAAAAGCGACGGGGCTTACATTAGCCGTTACGCAATTTTGGAAATACCCGTCCATCCAGCAGTTTTCTTCGTTTGTATACACTAAACTCTCAGATACAGAAACGCAGCCACAGGAAAGTGCCGCAAAGTGGCTGGTAAAACTCAATGAACGCCAGGACATCGCCTACAAGCTATTTTGCTTTCACGATGCAGGCGGTAGCAGTTCATTGTTTGAAGACTGGACTCCTGACCTGCAAGACCAGGCAGAGATAATAGCCATAGAATTGCCGGGCAGAAAAGCCCGTATCCACGAAACTCCGATGACAGACATGAGGGAAATAGCCGAAATACTGGCTGGTGAAATTTCACGTGAGGCTGGAAATATGCCCTTTGCTTTCTTCGGCCATTCTATGGGTGGCGCCATCCAATTCGAGGTGATGAAAGTGCTTCGCAAAAGGCAACTGCCGCTACCGGTAAAAGTGTTCACTTCCTCCACTCCGGCACTGTTTACTTATGAAAAACGGAAGGTTGTATCTGGCATTACGGAGGAAGAGCTGTTGGTCAGATTTCCGCACCTGTCAGCAGAGCACATCAAAGATGAAGAATGGCGGCAATCGCTCATCGGCATACTGAAAGCCGACATGCAGTTGCTGC
>CAYUJK010000226.1:3296-6311 GCA_964444895.1 uncultured Roseivirgaceae bacterium | reverse complement strand
ACCACCATATTGGGCCATGCTACAGGCCGGCTGCTGCTGAAGCGGGAAGGCTATCCCATTGATCACCAGGCGGTGATAGATGCCTGCGCCGACCACCAGGTGATTATAGAGATCAACGCCAATCCCTGGCGGCTGGACCTGGACTGGCGATGGGTACACTACGCGCTGGAGAAGGGCGTGATGCTGAGCGTAAACCCCGACGCCCACGAAACGGCGGGCTTCCGCGATATGTACTACGGAACGCTGATCGGAAGAAAGGGTGGACTTACCAAAGAGAAAACGTTCAATTGCCTGGGGGTGAAAGAAGTAGAGAAGTATTTTGCTGAAAGAAAAGTGAATATCGTCAATGGAAAATAAAATAAAAAAAGTACTTATTCTCCGGTTTTCGTCCATTGGCGATATTGTGCTTACCTCTCCCGTTCCGCGCTGCATCAAAACACAGTTTCCCGAAATAGAAGTACACTATTGTACTAAAAAGCAATTTGCCTCGCTGGTAGAACACAATCCCTACATCGACCGTGTGCACCTGCTCGATACCGGCTTGTCGCCGCTGATCCGCGAGTTAAAAAAAGAGAAATTTGACTTCGTAATTGACCTTCATAATAACCTGCGCACCAAACGGATAAAGCTGGCACTAAACCGGCCTACAGCAAGCTTTGACAAGCTCAATTACAAAAAGTGGCTCATGGTAAACCTGAAGATCAACAAGTTGCCAAATGTGCACATAGTAGACCGCTACCTGGAGGCTGCGGCTCCCCTGGGTATTAAAAATGACAACCTGGGGCTCGATTATTTTATCCCGGAAAAAGACGTCGTAGAGTCCGACTGGCTGCCGGAGGAATTTCGCAGGGGCTACGTGGCCTTTGTGATTGGCGCTACCTACTATACTAAAAAGCTGCCTTTTGAAAAGATGGTGGAGCTGTGTGACCGCATAGGTCGTCCGGTAGTGCTGGTAGGGGGGAAAGAAGACGCCGAGACCGGGGAAAAGCTGGCGGCTTTTTTTCAAAAAAGTGAGCGCAGCCGCGACTTTGAAGAAAAGCTGAAAGAACTAGGCAAGAAAACCGTAGTGTTTAATGCTTGCGGCAAGTTCAACCTGAATCAATCGGCCAGCCTGATCAAGAACGCTGCTTACGTTTTCACCCACGACACCGGCATGATGCATGTGGCGGCAGCGTTTAAAAAGAACGTCTTCAGTATATGGGGCAATACCATTCCGGCCTTTGGCATGTATCCCTACAAAACGAAGTTCACCATTTTTGAAAACAACAAAATCGACTGCCGGCCGTGCTCCAAGCTGGGCTACCACCAATGCCCGAAAAAGCATTTCAAATGCATGAAAGATATCGTGTTTGATTTTTACCTGCCGGAGTAAGTATAGCCTTCTTCGTTTAGCCTGCATTAGTCTTAAAAGTTAAGGCCACGAGCCCACCTGTCTGTCGATAATTTGAAGGTATTTTTGCTTTGGCTCTCCAACAACTGCGTGATTTTTTAACAACGAAAGAAGCTAAAAACACGAAAGTGAGCGTCTTCGACGAGTTGAAAATTGCTTTGCAATTTTCCTTTTCGCGCGTTTCGCGTTTTTCGTTGTTTAACCAACATCTAAGATATATAGTACCGGAAAAATCGTTGAAATGCTCCGGGACAGACCTGCTGTTCTACACACTCTTTACCTTCTAAGTTCATTTTCTACCGATTTTTCAGGTATTCCGGCCTTGATTTTACCCCGACTCATTCTTTTTAATCTCATTTTAATAAAATTCTCATGGTATTATAATTCTGCTCTTAGCGGAGGCTAATCTCTTGTCTCAATATTTGTGAAGAAATTATTTGTAGGACAAAAAAGCAGATTGTCATGAAAACAATAGTAATACCCTCCGATTTTAGTAAAGACTCGATAGCAATCGCAGAGGCTGTCATCAACAAGGTGGAAGCGGAAATGCGTATTCTGTTCGTACACTTGTTTCGCGTGCCCGATGGCATTCAGGACCTTCTCTTTCATACTTACCGAAAGAAAGAAGAAGAATACATTTCAAAAGAGTTTCAATGGCATTGCGACGAACTCCGGGACATGTATTCGTACAAGGTGGCCGAGATCAAACCGATTTTCTTTTATGGCAATACAATGGCGGTTTTTAAGAACCACCTTGCCTACTACAACACGTCGATGATCGGCTACTCGGAAAGCAAAAAAGTAAACAAATTGTGCAAAAAGTCCAGCATCGACCTCATGCCTATTATTCCAAAAGCGGGGTACAAGATTTTGAATGTAGACACCCTGCCGGAACGCGAGATCCTCGTGGCTCCTGAGCGACTTTCTTCGCAGGTGTCGATGTAGGCAGACCAGTTCTGCCGGAAAGGTGAAATAAGTTTAAAGCAGTATTTACTAAATCATTGAGAGATGTTGTTGAACAAAAGAATTCCGCTGAAATATATCCTGGGAAAGATCAAATATGAACTGGCATTCGTGCTGACGTACGGGATAGCCTTTGAGATCATCCACCATAATATGAGTATCAACTATATCTCTATCCCTATGACGGTACCCACTATTTTGGGTACCATTATTTCTTTGTTGCTGGCCTTCCGGTCAAACCAGGCCTACGATCGCTGGTGGGAAGCCCGGATCATCTGGGGGGCCATAGTGAACGATTCCCGGACGCTGGCCAGGCAGATACAGTCATTCCTGGATAACAACGGCCTGGATACGGAAGATATCCGGCTGATGCAGCAACGCGTTATTTACAGGCAGATAGCCTGGTGTTATGCGTTGGGGAGAGGGCTGCGCAGGGAAAATCCCCTGCCACATATCGACAAGTACATATCTGAGGACGAGATCAACTACGTGGCGGAGTTTGACAACGCCCATGTGGCGATACTGGATATGCAGGCCAAAGACCTCCGCGAAGCCTATAAGCAGGGATGGGTAAATGAATATCAGCAGATCGAGATTGATAAAACGCTTACCCGCTTATGCGATTCTATGGGTAAATGCGAGCGCATTAAAAACACGATTTT
>CAYUJK010000226.1:0-3196 GCA_964444895.1 uncultured Roseivirgaceae bacterium | reverse complement strand
CGCGTGCCGGAAAGGTATCAACCCGATCATTTTTACATTCTATAAGTACCGCGTAAAGTTTGCGTTGACACACGCTGAGCCCGGGATACGCCCGGGCTCTTTGCGTTTAAGGGCGCCACAACACATTTCTTATCTAAAATACAGCCACCCAAATTTTCTTTCAGCGCAGCCGGATGTTTACCTATTTTCTGTAATTTGTCTCTTTGATTTAACAGAAAGCGTATGGTATACCGCGTCATTTTATTTCTCGGCATCATTGTTCTCGCCGCCTGGCCTGCCGCTGCCCAACGGGAGCCACTGCGTGTGGGGGTAGCCGGCCTTACGCATACCCACGTGCATTGGCTGCTTGGTCGCGAAAATCGTGGCGACATTCAACTGGTGGGCATTGCTGAGCCCAACCGCGACCTTGCCAGGCGATATGCCAGCCAGCACGGATTTTCCATGGATAAGGTGTTTGACACCATAGAAGAAATGATCGCCGCTACTCAGCCGGAGGCCATCGTGGCTTTTGGCACCATCTACGAGCACCTGGAGGTGGTGAAGGTCGCTGCGCCAAAAGGCATACACGTGATGGTAGAAAAACCCCTCGCCGTGAGCATGGAACACGCCGCTATCATGGACTCCCTTGCCCGCAAACACAATATTCACCTGCTCACGAACTATGAAACAAGCTGGTACCCTTCCAATCATAAAGCGAACGAATTGCTAAAGCAAGGGCGGGTGGGCGACCTTCGAAAGGTGGTGATCCGCGATGGCCACCGGGGGCCTAAGAAAATCGGTGTGAACAGCGAGTTCCTGGATTGGCTGGTAGATCCTGTCCAGAACGGCGGCGGTGCGCTCACGGATTTTGGGTGCTATGGCGCTAACCTGATGACCTGGATGTTGCAGGGCAAAAAGCCCAATACCGTTACAGCCGTTACGCAGCAGCTTCAGCCCGAAAACAATCCCCAGGTAGATGACGAAGCGCTCATCATCCTCACGTATGACGATGCCATTGCCGTGATCCAGGCATCGTGGAACTGGCCCATTGGCAGAAAAGACATGGAAATTTACGGGCTCAACGGCGTTATCTATGCCGACAACCGCCACGACCTCCGCGTGCGCACGGCAAGAGGCTATGACGAATACACCGAAGAGACTTTCAAGCTGGAAGAGCGAAAGGATCCTCACGACGATCCCTTTGCCCTGCTGGCAGCCGTGGTCAGAAATGAAATTACCCTCGAACCGTACGACCCCTCTTCCCTGGAGAACAACCTGCTGGTAGTGGAGATCCTCGACGCTGCACGCGAAAGCGCCAAAACAGGGAAGACTGTTTGGCTGGGGAAGTAGTGTAGACCGGGGTGGTTGGCCGAATAGGAACTCGACGCTGCTACTTCTTTCGCACACCTCCCAGCGACCTGAAGATGATGGCCAGGGGCAGCCACACGGGCGTGGTGAGTACGGTCCACTTGGCAAAGAAAAAGACGAGGTAGCCAATGGCCGGTATCAGCGCCCAATAGTACATCCAGGGCTGGCTGAGTTGTGCGATATCGTATTCAAACATTCTCCAGAGGAGTTCAAGGTATTTTTCGATGTAGGGGTTCATATTGGTTACGTGTTACTGGTTTCTTGTTACGGGTCACCGGTCCGGCTATCGTCTGACCTGGATTTCACACCCACCAACCCGGTCAGACGCCACGCCTTAGCGGGGTAAGTCAGACCGGCATTTGAGCCAATAAAATTGCCATTGGCAAGACAAGGGACGGCTTTGTAATGCCATCATCAACCATTGGATGATATAGAGACTTCTCTTCTCATTACCCGGTCCGACTGTCGTCTGACCTTGTTTCTTTGGCCCGGTTGGTTTTGCATTTCAAGGTAGTTTATTTTTTGTTTTATTGCTTAATTCTAAACCCCGGATTAGCATTTTCAATGGCCTTTTTGGTAATACAAATTTGAGGGTCAAGCCAAATTTTATTCTCCACTGGCAGAACTAATCTCGTAGAAACCACCAATGTCCACTCCAACGTCATCGCGAAGGTCTTCGCCACTAAGCGAAGGCCTGTGGCGATCTCGTCCTTGAAAGGCCTCGTCCTACGCCCACTATCCAGATCGCCACGGAATGTTTTCTGCGTCGCATTCCTCACGATGACGGCGAGGGAGAAACCGGCTATCGTCTGACCTTGTTTCACAGCTGCGATTACCTTTCCAGGCTGCTCAAGTCCTGGCTGGCTATCTGGTCTTGGCCACTCAATATACGGCTTCTTACTTCATTAATAAAGGAATCTTTCTCTTCAACAGGCGTATCCTGAATGGAATAGATGTCGCTCCAAACCGGAGCCGTATTCGGTGAGCTGGCTACCTGGCGCATTTCCTGCACATCGGCGGCCAGGTCAGACCGCAAAATACTGATCACTTCTCTTCTGTTTTCGGCAGGGGTTTTATTATTGGAAGTATTGCTGTTTACGCTGGCAATGAACTGGGTTTTCGTGGTATTTCCCTTGCCGCCATACGTCCTCCCTGCTCTATGCCTGATTTCGTGCAGATTGATGGCAAATCCGCGAGCAGCACGGCTTGCTGCCCTGGTGCGCATGTTCTGAACTCCTTCTTCCCGGAAAAAGGGCAAGGTAGCCGCGTATTGCAATACGGCTGCCTGCGGCTGATGATCAGCAGTAAATTGATCTCCAGGTGGCTTGGGCATGGAGGCGTACGTACCTGTGAGACCCTCAAGGGCGTAGCGCTCCATTACACCTCTTAGACTTCTCGTTCTGCCTAATATTTGCCTTAGTTTCTCGCTTAGTTGTACATTTTTAGCTAACAATTGCTGTTGCAGTCCCTGTACTTCTGCCTCCGGCCTGTTCGTTTCCTGTGCCGCCTGTATTTGCGCCATCAGCGGATTGATATCGCTCGTAATAAAGCCTCGCGCTTCCGTTATCTTTTGTCTTTTTTCATCGCTCAGGCTGCTGCCCTGCTGTGTTTCGTAAAAGTCAAGAAATTGAGAGATAGGCTGGGGAGTACTGGCAATCGTGAGTTGGGGTCTTCCGCCGGTGTTTTCGACATAAATAGAGTGCTGTTCTCCACTATCCGTAGAAAAAGATGTACGTGTTCCCCGGAAGAAATTCAATACAGCCCCCACTGCATTTCTGCCCATTTGCAGCAAGGCGCCCCCCGCGCTCACAGCTTTGTCGATGAGCCAGTCGAGGCCGATGTCCACTTT
>CAYUJK010000225.1:2671-6339 GCA_964444895.1 uncultured Roseivirgaceae bacterium | reverse complement strand
ATAAGTTAATATTCACTTCTCACCTTTGGCGCATGAAAGTGAATATCAAAACTTATTAATTATGAAAAAACTATTGTCATTAACCTTTTTCGCGCTTGTAGGCGCTCTATTGATCTTTTCGTCGTGTAGTGATGATGAGAATGATCCCCAAAATGATCCACAGCCGGATGGACCATCTGTATCAGCACCGGCAGCTTCGGGCATACAAATTGGCACGACTGTTACATTGTCTTTTCAAGTATCAGTTCCTGGTGGATTTGCATCCTCAAGTGTTACGGCTACCGGTGGTTCAGCTTCTGTTACTTCAGACTTGAGCGCGGGAGCTACTTCAGGAACTATTGGTGTGGAGTTTGTAGCCGGTGAAAATACGGGTGCAGGCTCTGTAACGCTCACCGTAACGGACGCTAACGGAAAGTCAGATGATGCTACTGCTGTCTTGACGTTGACTGAAGAAGAATCAGTTATTACCATAACGGCTAACATTTCTTCCGACGTAACCTGGGAGAGTGATAAAATCTACGTACTGGGAGGAAGGATTACTGTGCTAAATGGAGCCACTCTTACCATTGAACCTGGCACAATTATAAAGGGCGAGGCGGGTACTGGCGCCAACGCTACTGCGCTTTTGGTTGCCAGAGGTGGAAAACTCATGGCTGAAGGTACCGCTGAAGCGCCAATTATTTTCACCTCTGTAGCCGATGAGATTACTCCCGCTGATATTGCTGAGGGCAATTTTGGAAGCCCTAACCTTGATCCTGACATTAACGGACTGTGGGGAGGTGTGATTGTCTTAGGAAAAGCCTTTATCAGCGCTTCTGCCGCTGAGGTTCAAATCGAAGGAATTCCAGTTTCGGACACCAACGGACTCTATGGCGGAGATGATGATGAGGACGATTCAGGTGTGATTACCTATATCTCTATACGCCACGGCGGCGCTAATATCGGCGCGGGTAACGAGATAAATGGTCTGACACTTGGTGGTGTAGGCACTGGCACCACCATTGAGAATGTGGAAGTAGTTGCCAACCAAGACGATGGTATAGAGTGGTTTGGCGGTTCTGTGAACGTAACAAATGCGTTGATATGGAACGCGGGCGATGACGCCATGGATACTGACCAGGCATGGAATGGAACGATGGATGACTTTATTGTAGTCAACCCTACTGGCAGTTGCTTTGAGTTAGATGGTCCTGAAGGCGATGATGCGGCTTACTTTGCCAGCTCAAGATCGCCTTTGAATCACACTTTTGTAAATGGAACTGTGTATGTGGGTATGAGTCCTGCGGCTATCGATTTCGATAACGATACTAATGTGGACATGGAAAACATATATTTTTATGGTTTTGAAGATGAAGAGAGTGCGCAAGCCGTCCAGGAATACGCGGCAATGGTGGGTTTTGCAGGTGGATCTTTGACTAATGTAGAGGTGACATTGCCCAATGGCTTTAGTGTTGCCGAGATATTTGTTGATGTTCCTGCGGAGAACATTACCGTAGTGGATGAAAATGACAATACGGTAGGCGCAAGCGGCGACTATTCGTGGACATGGGCGAGCAAGTCAGGTGCACTTTCGGAAATAGGACTATAGTTTATTAACAGCATCAGTTAGAGGTATAGAACAGCATGGGAGATGCCACGAGTGGCGTCTCCCTTTTTTGTGTTAAGGAAATGTTAAGTGTAGAGAACCTAAAAAGAGGAAAAAAGAATTCAGCTTGAAGAGATTGTAGTTCGGGAGTTTGTGGACAGGAGAAGTGTTTTATCCTAATGTTAAATTACTGTAAAATATTAAAATATTGATAACAGAGGCAGATTCCACCCACACCGATACTCTCCATACCTTTGCGAAAAATTTTATTAAACGACATGAATAAGTTCTTTTTATTTTTTGTTTTTCTTGGATTAGCAGGGTCTGGATTTGCTCAAAAGGGCAATATCAGAGGAGTAGTCATTGAGGATGAGTCCGGCGAGCCGCTCATAGGAGTAACCCTGCTCGTAAAAGGCACATCAATTGGAGCCATTTCAGATTTCGACGGAAAATTCGATATCAGCATTGACGAAGGAAATTATGATTTACAGGTGTCCTTTGTGTCTTTCGAAACGGTTGTTATCTCTGGAATAGAGGTAGAAGCGGGTAAAGTTGCCTATTTTAATAATATTAGACTGAAGGAAGCTGTACAGCAGTTGGAGGCTGTGGTGGTCACTGCGGAACTCATGCGTAACTCTGAGGAGGCTTTGTTGACGCTGAAGAAAAAAGCACCTAATCTTATGGATGGAATATCTTCTGCCAGCTTCCAAAAGATAGGAGATTCTGACGCATCAGAGGCCATCAAAAGGGTAACTGGTGTTTCTATCGAAGGAGGAAAATATATTTACGTTAGAGGGTTGGGCGACAGGTACACAAAAACGATGTCGAATGGAATGGAAATACCCGGATTGGACCCTGACATGAATAGTTTGCAGATAGACATCTTTCCGACTAACCTCTTGGACAATTTAGTAGTGTTGAAGACAGCTTTGGCAGAATACCCGGCAGATTTTACCGGCGGCTTGGTTAACATAGAAACAAAAGATTTTCCCGAAGAGAAACTACTAAACGTTTCCTTTGGAGCCGGATACAATCCCTCTATGCACTTCAACAGAAACTACCTAAAGTATGAAGGAAGCAACACGGATTGGCTTGGCTATGACGATGGGAGTAGAGCACTGCCTTCTTTGGCGCGGCAATCGGCGTTGCCTACACCGGTAAACCGAGACTACTCAGCGGAAGAAGTGAATCAATTTGTGAGGAGTTTCAACCCGACTCTTGGACCCGTTCAACAAAAGAATTTTATGGACTATAATTTCGGCTTCTCTTTGGGTAACCAAAAGAGGTTTGACAATGGGCACAGTCTGGGGTATAGTTTGAGCGCTACTTACAAACACACAACTGAAATGTTTGACGACGTGGTATATGGTGAGTATCAACGTCCAGGCACACCAACTGACTATGAACTTGTTTATGCCTATGTCCAGGAAGGCGTTCTCACCAGAGAGTCAGTGTTACTTGGCGGTTTAGGTGGACTCGCTTACAAGACCAGTCAATCAAAGTTTAAACTTTCATTGATGCATTTGCAGAATGGAGTGAGTCAGGCAGGACTTTTTTTTATAGATGATAATGGAACAGCCGTTGGGAAGTCTGGCTATACGGCAGACTCCTATAATATCGACTACAACCAAAGAAGTCTCTCTAACCTATTGTTAAGCGGTGAACACCACTTGCCAAATAGCACTTGGAGTGTGGTATGGAAAATATCTCCGACTCTATCGAGGCTTACCGACCCTGATATCCGAAAGACTGCCTTTACGCTAAACTCAGGTAGACCAGCATTTGAGGCTGGCAATGGTGGAATTCCGAGTCGAATTTGGAGAAACCTGGACGAAATAAATCTTGCCAACCGGCTTGATGTGACCAAAAGTACAACATTCTTCGACCGGGAAGCAAAAATAAAGCTTGGTATGAGCTACCTCTTTAAAGAGCGTGACTATGAGATTCTTTTCTTCGACTTACAGCGATTCGGTTCGGCACCGATTCTTGATGGAGACCCTAATAATGTACTCATTTCTGACAACATTTATCCGGAAGGAGTCTATTATTATCAGTCGGGTAATAGCGACCCTAATCCAAACGA
>CAYUJK010000225.1:0-2571 GCA_964444895.1 uncultured Roseivirgaceae bacterium | reverse complement strand
GCAGAACCTGAGGCTTTCCTATTCAAGAACTATAGCTCGGCCCTCATTCAAGGAACTCTCCTATGCGCAGATCCTTGACCCTATTTCCAACAGAACGTTTAACGGAGGATTGTTTGCTTTTACCGATGGCGAAGGGAATGTGATTTGGGATGGAAACCTTACGGAAGCACGAATCAACAACGTTGACCTGAGGTGGGAACTATTCATGTCAAAATCCCAAATTATATCGTTGAGCGCGTTCTATAAGACGTTTGAGCGCCCTATTGAGCTTGTGAGAATACCGGCAGCCCAAACAGGACTCGAGTTTCAACCTCGAAACGTGGGCAACGGTCAGGTGTTAGGTGCAGAGATTGAATTCAGAAAGTCGCTGGATTTTGTGGCACCCGTGTTACGAAACTTCTCTCTAAATGGAAACCTGACGATGGTGAAATCAAGCATAGATATGACGGATACCGAGTTTGATGCGAGAAAGGTATTTGAAAAAGATAGAGAGACCATTGACAAAACAAGAGAAATGGCTGGACAGGCGCCCTACATTATCAACGCTGGTTTTACCTACGAGAATGTAGATATTGGCTTTGATTGGGGGCTTTTTTACAATGTTAAAGGTCCTACGTTGATTTTGGTAGGTGGGGGGCTTACTCCTGATGTTTATTCCGAGCCACTTCACGCTTTGAATTTCAACCTTAATAAGACGATCGGAAAAGAGAAACGTGCGACTATTAACTTCGGCGTGAATAATATTTTAAACGACGTACGAGAGGAATTTTTTACTGGATTTAATGCTGCGGATCAATATTATTCTCGAATGGGGCCAGGCACCAGCTACTCATTAGGCCTAAAATATTCGATCTTTTAACTCAAAAATTGATACAAAAAATCCGCTGGAAATGACCGGTTTCCAGCGGATTTTTTATTTTACCTTATAACTACCTTTGCAGGTTGTGTTTTCAGGCACGCCATCTAACCACTTTTGCAATTCTTTCACACGCAGCTTAGTGAGGTCTCTGTACACCTCACATTTGCACTCCCCAACATTGTATTCATACTTATTCGGAGTTAGAGGAAATATTGCTTTTACCTGCCTGTTCCGGTATTGGGTCCAGTAGAGCTGTGCATCGTTGAACGCAGCTAAGAATTTTTGGTCGTGTTTGTACTCGTTTTTGATTTGCTTAATCATATTTAGCATCTGTAAGTCTATCTCGTCCAATTGCTCACAGGCAGTTTGCTTGTCAGGTTGTGCACATTGCAAAAGAGCACTTAGAATGATCGCAGCACCTACTACGGTTCCAATGTGGAGTTTAATCATGGTTGTAATTTTTTCTGCTAAAAAATATCGTCTCACGTAAATCCCACTATAGTTTATTCGAATTTAATGATTATTTCTTCTCACGCGCTCATGATTAATTGTAATGTAACTCTCCCTTAATCTTTCCTTAACATAGCCGAGCCATCTTTGCAGTAAAATTTATCAAAGTGGCAAAACGTCTTTTAATCCTCGTCTTTTTACTGATTTCCTTTTTTGCATATTCCACGGGAAACGACAATTCTTCAGCTGAAAAGACTACCAATACCACGAATTCCTCCTTGCACGGTCTGGTAGTTGATGAAGAAACCGGGGAGCCTGTTATTGGGGCTAAAGTTGAAATTGTGGACGCGGGTGTCAAACTTGCATTGACAGATTTCGATGGTGCGTTCGATTTTCAAAACGTTTTGCCTGGAAAATACAGCCTCGCCGTCAGCTATGTTTCGTATGAAGAAAAGAAGCTGATAGATTTCGAATGCAAGGCTGGGTCAAATCAGGTAATTATCCAGCTCAAGCCCTGACCTCCCCTTCCAAATTCACGTTCCTTCCACGATTTTTATGGTAAAACTTCTTTAAAGCTCCTTGTCTTTTCCGAGGAGTAGTTTCCTCCATTTTTTTCATAATGTGCTGGTAATCATTGGGTTAATTTTTTCTATTGTTATGTTAATGTTAAGAAATAAAGAATTAACATAAACTTAATTAACATTGTATTAACGCATATAAAATATTGTCGTAACATTAATCATTCGGAAGCAAGTAAAAACATAAATTCTTAATGATATGAAGGGCGTATATATTTTTATTGGAGCATTGATGATCCCTTTTTTGGGAATTTCTCAAAACCTGACTGTTAGTAACGGGATTACCTATGACGAAAAGAACCAACCTTTTGCCGGCACACTGGCTACACACCATGAAAATGGGCAGATCAAAGACCAGATGACCTACGAAAATGGCCTGAAAAGTGGCCAATTCAACATTTACGCCGCCAATGGGGCTTTGCTGGAGAAAGGCGCGTATAACACCGGACGAAAACACGGCCGCTGGCAAAAATGGAATGAACAAGGTGTGATGGTCAGCGACGTATACTTTAACTATGGAAAGAAAGACGGAAAATGGTTGATTTGGGATGATAACGGGGTACTCAGGTATGTGATGTTTTATGACCAGGGAGAGAAAATAGGTAATTGGAAACGATTTGACGAGGCGGGAAATTTGGTGGAAGAACAGACCTACCAGGCATCTCTGTAGGGCTTTCTGCCGGT
>CAYUJK010000224.1:4117-6343 GCA_964444895.1 uncultured Roseivirgaceae bacterium | reverse complement strand
GGGCGAAGATCACTTCCAGGTAGCCGGCCACTACGTTCAGCGCCACATCATTTTTTGCTTTTTCCAGGTCGTAGTAGCTGGCCTCTACGTTTCTCTGGCTTTGTCGTACCTGGTTGTATTGCGACAAACCATTAAACAGGACCATCTCTGAGCTTCCCGAAACTCCATTAGATGAGAATTGCTGAGAAATAAACTGGTTAGTGGTGGGGTCAATAGACCTTCCAAAACGCCAGTTTTGGAAAAGATTAAAGTTTAATGTAGGTACTCTGCTGAATTGCGCCTGTTTCAGGTACGACTGCTCACTTTGCATGTTGAGTTCGGCGAGTTTCACATCCAGGTTTTGGGAATACGCGTAATCAACGCACTCCTGCAGGGTCCACTGCTTTACATCTTGAGCTAATACATCAATTGACGAAATGATCGCGAAGGCTATGGCGAGTAATGAAGGCTTTCTCATAAGATTATCGGTTGTTATTACTATTTATACAACCGGACAGAAATTCGAAGAGATAATTTGCAGACCCAATTATAAGCAATAAATTTTGAACCGTAAAAAAATATATTTATCAAACTCAAAATTTAGTATGCGGGCTTATCATAATGGTGTGTACGTAGATGAAAAAGACCTTTGCCTGAAAATTGATAACCGGGCATTTTTGTACGGCGATGGTTTTTTTGAGACGATGTTGGGCTACGGAGGCAAGGTGAAGTGGCTGCGGTACCACGTGGAAAGAATTACCGCAGCCCTGGGGGCACTTTCAATCGACCTGCCGGAGGAGCTTCAGGTGAATCGATGTGAAGCCATTATTAGCCGCCTTTTGAAGGAAAGTGATTTGGGGAATTATGCCAGGGTGAGGCTTCACGTGTGGCGTGCGCCGGGGGGTACCTATGTGCCGGAGAGCCACCATGCGCAGCTGCTAATCTCCGTAGAGGCAAGGGATAAACCCCAGGTATCCTCCAAAGTGAAGGTGTCGTTTTGTTCAGGTGTCAAAAATAGCCTGACGCCGGTTTCGCAGTACAAATCGATGAACGCACAGTTGTATGTACTGGCGGCGCTGGAAATGAAGCAGTCGGGATGTGACGATGTGGTGATTACGGACACATCGGGGCATGTTTCAGAATGCCTGGTCAGCAACATTTTTTGGGTAAAGGATGAAGCAATATTTACGCCATCGCTGCACACTGGATGCGTGGAAGGGATAGGGCGGAGGGTAATATGCGAAGCATTAAAAAAGCAAGGCCGGGAAGTATGCGAGGTAGAAGCACGGGCGGATGCGCTTAGGCAAGCTGACCATGTTTTTACCAGCAACGCGCTGGGCCTGGCTAATGTATTGCAGATTGACGATAGGTCGTTCCGAGCCTTCCCGGAGATCGGATTACTGGCGCAGCTATATGGACAATAGGCTTTGAGCTAACTTTTTATTCTTGTGTCCATTATTTCGCTCCTCTTACCAGGGCCGAGGCGATTACTTTTCGTGTATCTTCCATCAATTGCTCGACATTTTCTCTGGAGTACTGCCCAATGTCGATGGGGTCGTGAATAATCACCCGGGCTTTTCCGGGCAGTAGGTTTACCGAATCAGAGGGTAGGATTTTTTCTGTTCCCACCAGGGTCACCGGCAGTATCGGTAGGCCCAGGTCAAAAGCGAATGCAAAAGCGCCTTTTTTAAACCGGCCCAGTTCGTTGCCTTTGTTCCGGGTACCTTCGGGGAAGAACAGTACCGAAGTGCCGTTTTTAATTTTGGCCTTGGCTTTTTCAATGCTCGCCAGGGCTTCTTTGGTGCTGGAACGGTCGATGAAAATATGCCCCACGGCCTTGCTTCCAAAGCCCACACCCGGCACTTTTTCCAGCTCTTTTTTCATGACCCATTTAAAATCAATGCCCAGCCAGCCATATACAGCGAAGATATCGAAGGAACTCTGGTGATTAGCCACGATGACATAAGACTGTTTCTTGTCAATCTTTTCCTTCCCCAGCGTGACTACAAATGCCGGTACGAGCAGGGTGTTGAGCCTGGACCAGATGACGCCACCCACATAGCTACCTACTTTCTGGTTGACAAGCAGGGACAAAACAATGGCAAGTATGCCGAAAATAACTGTATTAACAGCCAGAAAAGGAATGTAAATCAACCACTTATAAGGCTGATAGAGCAGTATCAGGATTGTTTTCATGGAGAATAGACAAATTTTGCGGCGTAAAAATAGGAGATTTGTTGTTTAAAA
>CAYUJK010000224.1:0-4017 GCA_964444895.1 uncultured Roseivirgaceae bacterium | reverse complement strand
TGATTATTTTTTATGAATTTGATTTCAATTGCCTTTGGCGCTTCCCGGATGGTGGAGAGCTTGTAGCTGGTGAAATTCAAATGAGCTGGCGTGCCGTCAATGATAGGCATATCGCCCAGTAAGGCATGCCCCATCCCATCCACTATGGCGCCCTCTATCTGGTTTCTGGCGCCGCTGTTGTTAATCAACTGCCCGCAATCTACAGCGCAGTAGACTTTGTGAATAGTCAACTTTCCGTTAGTAACCGAGACCTCGGCAATTTGGGCTACGTATGCGCCAAAGGAAAAGTGAATTCCTATCCCCTGGAACCTTCCGCTTTCACTTGTTTTACCCCAGTTCGCCATTTCGGCTACGGCCTCCAGGGTGGTTTTGAATCGCTGGGTGTCATATTTCACCTCGCCCACCGGGGCTTTTATAGCGCGATCAATCAGTTCAAAGCGAAAGTCCATCGGGTCCTTGCCGGCCGCCTCCGCAATCTCATCCATGAAGCTTTGATCCACAAACGATTTGACATTGTGGTTGGGCGCTCGCCATGGTGCAGTAGATACCCGCGATTCTATGTTGTGAAAGTCCACCTGGTAGTTAGGCACCGAGCCGGCGGGGAAATTATCTTCTATCGGCACATTGCCGCCGTTGAGGCCCGCGGCCTGCAAATACCAGGAAGTAAGATTGTTGCTGGCATCGAGACCGGCAGATAATTTGTAGTACGCGGCGGGGCGGTAGTTGCCGGCCAGCATGTCATCTTCGCGCGTCCAGACTACGTTCACCGGTTGTTTCGAGAGCTTTGAGATTTTTACCGCATCCATCACGAAGTCCATCATGAGCCTTCGTCCGAAGCCCCCTCCCATGCGGGTCATCTCCACAGAAATGTTTTCTTCAGGAATTCCAAGGTACTCCGCTGCCACCTGTGCCGAGCGGTGAGGAAGCTGCGTGGGGCCGTGTAGCTCGGCGCTGTCTTCCTTTACATGTGCAAAGAAATTCATGGGCTCCATAGGGGCATGGGGGATGAAGGGCACCTCGTAAACAGCTTCAATTTTCTTAGCGGCGCCTCGCATAGCTTCCTTTACGTTACCATCCTTTCTGCGTGGCTCGGCAGGGGGTGTGTTGGCCATTTTCACCAGTTGTGCCTGGTGTTTTTCGGTTGTTTCTACCTCCACCTCGTCTTCCCACTCAATTTTCAGGGCTTCTTTTCCCTTGAAGGCCTCCCAGGTAGATGTGGCCAGAACCGCCACGTAGTTGTCATAGCTTACCACGTCTTTCACGCCTGGAAGCGCACGCGCCGCCGCGTCGTCATACGACTTTAGTTTTTTATGAAAAGCCGGAGGCCGCGCCACGGCAGCATAGAGCATTCCTTCCCTGCGGGTGTCGTAGCCGTATTTCATCCTGCCGGTCACAATCAGGTCGTTGTCGCAGTTGGGCACGTCAGTTCCGAGGAGTTTGAAGTCTTTAGGGTCTTTGAGTGCTACATCTTCCGGGATATTCATTTGCGCGGCCTTATCGGCAACTTTTTCATAGCTGATTTTTTTTCCTTTGTAAAGGATCATTCCGCTGTCAGTGGTGATTTCATCTGCGTTCACCTGCCATTCGCGCACGGCCGCTTCTATCAGCATTCTTCGCGCAGTGGCGCCGGCTTTTCGGAGTGTTTCGTAGGTGGTGCGTATGGAACCGCTGCCGCCCGCTACCTGGCGTTCATAGTTCTTAGTGTCCAGAGGAGCCTGTACTACGATCACTTTTTTCCAGTCCACATCCAGCTCTTCGGCTACGATCATTGGGAGGGCTGTCTTGATACCCTGGCCCACTTCCGGATTGGGCGCCATGATGGTTACTAAGCCATCGGAGGCGATTTTCAGGAACGCATTGGGCTCAAAGAGTATTTGCGCAGCCTTTTCAGTGGCAGAGGGGCTGCAGGCACTGAGCCAGTTGAAGCCGATCAATAATCCGCCGCCCGCGGCAGCAGAAACCTTGAAAAACGATCTTCTTGTATAGGGTTTTTGTATTATCTCATTCATACCAGGCCTCCTTTCTCCACAGCCAGGTGAATGGCCTTTTTGATTCTCAAATAAGTTCCGCAGCGGCATAAGTTGCCCGCCATAGCGTTTTCGATATCTACCTCCGACGGCGAGGGGTTTTGTCGCAGAAATGCCGCCGCAGTCATGATCTGGCCGGCTTGGCAGTATCCGCATTGCGGTACATCGGCTTCTTTCCAGGCCTGCTGTACAGGGTGATCTCCCTCTTTGGAAAGCCCTTCGATGGTCACGATCTTTTTTCCCTCGGCAGCGCTTACGGGTAGTACGCACGATTTTACAGGAGTACCATCCACGTGGATGGTGCAAGAGCCGCACTGAGCTACTCCACAGCCAAATTTTGTTCCGGTGAGGTCCAGCACGTCCCTCAATACCCATAACACGGGCATATCGGGAGAGACGTCTACCTCATGCTTTTTCTTATTTACATTAAGGGTGAATACAGCCATATCGTCCTTTTTTTAGTTTGCCTCTAATCTTAGCTAATAATTGTCAAAACACATTGCACCGGGCTACTTTGAATAAAATGAGTATTGAATCGTCGTAGGCCGCAGGCTATCAAAAGCGATGACAATCACAACGATTGTCTCAAACAACAATTGAATTGATGGAAGGTAGTAAATGATCGTATAAAAGGCTTTGAGAATTATATGAGTGGAATGCTCATGGTAAGAAAACAAAAAAAGCTGTCCGGTGGGGACAGCTTTTTTGTCTTTTTATTTATGTCGATGGGAAATGTATCCGCCCTTCAACTTCGAGTTTATTTCACAGAAGCAATGTGCTCTACAAGGTCAACTACTTTGTGAGAATATCCCATTTCGTTGTCGTACCAGGAAACCACTTTTACGAAAGTAGGGCTTAACTGGATACCTGCATCGGCGTCGAAGATAGAAGTTCGTGAATCTCCAATGAAGTCATTGGAAACAACCGCGTCTTCAGTATATCCCATGATGCCTTTGAGTTCGCCTTCTGAGGCCTCTTTCATCGCTTTGCATATTTCTTCGTAAGTGGTAGGCTTAGCCAGGTTCACAGTAAGATCTACCACAGAAACGTCAGGAGTAGGTACCCTGAACGCCATACCGGTAAGTTTGCCGTTCAGTGCGGGGATTACTTTTCCCACTGCTTTGGCAGCACCGGTAGATGACGGAATAATGTTTTGGTAAGCACCGCGGCCACCTCTCCAGTCTTTTGCAGACGGACCGTCAACCGTTTTTTGCGTAGCTGTGGCAGCGTGAACAGTGGTCATCAAGCCTTCCACAATGCCAAACTTGTCGTTCAATACTTTGGCAAGAGGCGCCAGGCAGTTGGTAGTACAAGAGGCATTGGAAACGATTTTCATATCGTTTTTGTATTCTTTGTGGTTTACACCCATTACAAACATGGGAGTGTCATCTTTAGAAGGAGCAGACATTACTACTTTTTTGGCGCCTGCGTCAAGGTGTCCCTGTGCTGTTTCTTTTGTGAGGAAAAGACCGGTTGACTCTACTACGTAGTCAGCGCCAACTGCGCTCCAGTTAAGGTTAGCCGGGTTTTTTTCTGCTGTTACCCGGATTTCATTGCCATTTACGACAAGCTTTCCGTCTTTCACAGAAACTTCGCCGTTAAAACGACCATGTGTTGAATCGTACTTCAACATATACGCCATGTATTCTACATCTATCAAGTCATTGATGGCTACCACCTGTACGTTAGGTCGGCCTACCGATGCGCGAAAAACTAAACGGCCAATACGGCCAAATCCATTAATTCCGATTTTAATCATTGAGTAATTAGGTTTTTGTGAAACAATTTAACCGGCCACAAAAGTACGAACCATTTATTAAAAATTTCTGATTCTTATCAGGTATTTGCCAGGGGAGAAAAATTTTTTTCTGAAAAATTCTAAAACAACTTTTTGCAAATAAAAAACAGGCATCTATATTTGCACTCCAATTCAACAATGGTCCGTTCGTCTAGGGGTTAGGACGCCAGGTTTTCATCCTGGTAGCAGGGG
>CAYUJK010000223.1:0-6362 GCA_964444895.1 uncultured Roseivirgaceae bacterium | reverse complement strand
CCTGAAAATTTTTAAGAACATTTTCAGGCAAATATTTGAATAAAAATTAAAAGCATATAATTTTGCAATCCCTTTTGCCAGGGCTAAGAAAAAAATGGCTAATAAGGTCTTTTTGAGATTGTAAATGGGGAGATACCAAAGCGGCCAACTGGGGCAGACTGTAAATCTGTTGTCTTACGACTTCGTAGGTTCGAATCCTGCTCTCCCCACACATTAATCGATTTAGTGATTTGGAGATTTTTTGACTGATAGTTCAATCGACAAGTACTTCGATCATTAAATCTCAAATGTACAAGCGGGTGTAGCTCAGTTGGTAGAGCGACAGCCTTCCAAGCTGTAGGTCGCGGGTTCGAGCCTCGTCACCCGCTCTTTTTTGTTTGTGGTTTTATGATCTGTAAATTTTTGTGATGGTAAGTTAGTCATAAAAGGATACAATCACTGAATCGCAAAAATTGTGAAGTCAGCAAATCAGAATTGATTTGCCGATGTAGCTCAGAGGTAGAGTACTTCCTTGGTAAGGAAGGGGTCACGGGTTCAATTCCCGTCATCGGCTCAATATAATAGTAAAAAAAACAGTATTAATCTTTAAGAGTTTTCAAACATGGCTAAAGAAACCTTTGATCGTTCAAAACCCCACGTTAATATAGGAACTATCGGTCACGTAGACCACGGTAAGACTACATTGACAGCAGCCATTACAAAAGTATTGGCTTCTAAAGGATTGTCAGAAGCTCGAGCTTTTGACTCAATTGACAATGCCCCCGAAGAAAAAGAAAGAGGTATTACCATTAACACCGCTCACGTAGAGTACCAAACAGCTAACAGGCACTATGCGCACGTTGACTGTCCTGGTCACGCTGACTATGTAAAAAACATGGTTACTGGAGCTGCCCAGATGGACGGTGCTATTCTCGTAGTAGCAGCTACTGACGGCCCAATGCCTCAAACCAGGGAACACATTCTTCTTGCTCGTCAGGTAGGTGTACCCGCCATTGTGGTATTCATGAACAAAGTTGACCTCGTTGACGATGAGGAACTATTGGAACTTGTGGAAATGGAAGTAAGAGAGCTTTTGAGCTTCTACGAATTCCCCGGTGATGATATTCCAGTAATCCAGGGTTCTGCACTTGGCGCATTAAATGACGAGCCTAAGTGGGTAGAGAAAGTAATGGAATTGATGGAGGCCGTTGATTCTTACATTCCCATACCTGAGCGTCTTGTTGACAAAGACTTCTTGATGCCTGTGGAAGACGTTTTCTCTATCACTGGCCGTGGAACGGTAGCTACCGGTAGAATTGAAAGAGGTGTTATCAATTCAGGCGACGCAGTTGACATCCTGGGAATGGGTGCTGAAAACCTCAAATCTACGGTAACAGGTGTGGAGATGTTCCGCAAGATTCTTGACAGAGGCGAAGCCGGTGACAACGTAGGTTTGTTGCTTCGAGGTATCGAAAAAACCGATATCAGAAGGGGCATGGTAATCTGTAAGCCTGGTAGCGTTACTCCTCACGCACATTTCAAAGCGGAAGTTTACGTGCTTTCAAAAGAAGAAGGTGGACGTCATACTCCGTTCTTCAACAAATACAGGCCTCAGTTCTACCTGAGAACCACAGACGTAACCGGAGAGATTAAACTTCCCGACGGTGTGGAAATGGTTATGCCTGGTGACAACATTACGATCGAAGTAAAGTTGATCAACAAAGTGGCTATGGAAAAAGGTCTTCGATTCGCCATCCGTGAAGGAGGTAGAACCGTAGGCGCCGGCCAGGTTACTGAAATTTTAGACTAAGAAAAAACCATATAAAACGCGCTTCTATTTGATAGGGGCGCGTTTGTTTCTTATATATATTTTCGTAACTTTGCAGGCCATTTGAAATACGGGTGTAGCTCAACTGGTAGAGTAGCGGTCTCCAAAACCGTTGGTTGAGGGTTCGAGTCCTTCCACCCGTGCTAAGTGAAGACAATGAGCAAGATAATTTCTTATATAAAAGACTCTATAACTGAGCTTACTACAAAGGTTACCTGGCCTAAGTATTCCGAACTGCAGAGCAGCACGGTGCTGGTGTTGGTGGCTTCTGTGATATTTGCCTTGGTCATATTTGGAATAGACAAGGTATATGAGTTTGGGTTTTCGTGGTATTACAATAATTTTTAAAACCCATTTGGTATAATGAGTGATCTTAAGTGGTACGTGATCAGGGTTGTCAGCGGCCAGGAAAAGAAAGTGAAGAATTACCTGGAGAACGAGATAGCCAGGCAGGGTCTTCAAGAGTATGTTCCGCAGGTGTTGATCCCTTCTGAGAAAGTGTATGAAATGAGAAACGGCAAGAAGAGAATTCGTGAAAGGAATTTCTTCCCGGGCTACGTACTCATCTCTGCGGATCTTTCTCATGGCGAGGCCACTCATATTGTCAACAGCATACCAGGGGTAATCGGATTTTTAGGCAATAATAGCGCCGGTACCTCCAAAGTTCCCGTTCCCCTGCGTCAATCTGAAATCAACAGGATTTTGGGTAAAGTAGATGAATCGGAGGAAGTAGAAGAAAGCCTGGAAAGCTCTTTCATTGTAGGCGAAACGGTAAAGGTAATGGATGGACCTTTCAGCGGTTTTACCGGCGTAGTGGAAGAAGTTTTCGATGAAAAGAAGAAATTGAATGTGATGGTGAAAATCTTC
The DNA here is from genome assembly GCA_964444895.1 of uncultured Roseivirgaceae bacterium. GTDB lineage: Bacteria > Bacteroidota > Bacteroidia > Cytophagales > Cyclobacteriaceae > CAJXNP01. Next base: position 3,688 of record CAYUJK010000223.1, on the reverse strand, counting down.
GGTAGGAATACGCCTGTCGAATTGAATTATATGCAAGTAGAAAAACAAGATTAACAAGTAAGATGGCAAAGGAAATAGATGGTTATTTGAAATTGCAAGTAAGGGGTGGGCAAGCCAACCCTTCGCCTCCGGTGGGCCCTGCTCTGGGAAGTAAGGGATTGAACATCATGGAATTTTGCAAGCAGTTCAATGCCCGCTCTCAGGAAAAGCAGGGGCAGTTATTGCCTGTGTTGATTACGATATATAAGGATAAGTCTTTTGACTTTGTCATCAAAACCCCGCCGGCAGCCGTGTTGCTTACCGAGGCTTCAAAAATTAAAAAGGGATCAGCTGAGCCGAACAGGGCTAAAGTAGGGTCTGTTACCTGGGATCAGGTGAAGCAAATCGCTGAAACAAAGATGCCTGATCTGAATGCATTTACAGTAGAGTCAGCGATGAAAATGGTGGCAGGGACCGCCAGAAGTATGGGACTTAGAGTTACAGGGGCAGCGCCTTGGGAAAATTAATACATTGAATCATGGCTAAGTTATCAAAAAAACAAAAGGAGATCAACAAAAAATACGACTTGTCAAAGGAGTATTCCTTGGCAGAAGCTGCCAAATTGGTGAAAGATATCACATTCACAAAGTTTGACGCTTCCGTAGATCTCGATATTCGCTTAGGAGTAGACCCCCGGAAAGCAGACCAAATGGTAAGAGGCGTAGTTGCACTGCCGCATGGTACGGGTAAAGAAGTTCGCGCATTGGTCTTGTGCACACCCGACAAAGAAAAAGAAGCGAAAGATGCAGGCGCCGACTATGTCGGACTTGATGACTTCATCGCTAAAATCGAAGGAGGTTGGACAGATTTTGATGTTATCATAACCATGCCTACGGTGATGGCCAAAGTGGGTAAGCTGGGTAGATTTTTGGGCCCAAGGGGGCTGATGCCCAACCCAAAGGCTGGTACAGTGACCTTAGATGTAGGAAAGGCCGTCAAAGATGTGAAGGCCGGAAAGATCGATTTTAAAGTAGATAAATTTGGTATTGTACATACCAGTATTGGCAAGGTGTCATTTACACCTGAAAAGATCGAAGAAAACGCCACCGAAGTATTGCGGACAATTTCAAAGCTGAAGCCGTCCTCTGCAAAGGGTACGTACATGAGGAGTATCTCCATATCAAGTACCATGAGCCCAGGTGTGGCAATAGATAAGAATAGCGTTTCAGGATTATAGACTAAGAAAATGACCAGAGAAGAAAAATCGCAAGTAGTCGAAGAATTGGTTGAAAAATTCAAGAGCAACAGTTACTTCTATGTAACCGACGCCTCTGGGATGACGGTAGCTCAGGTTAACGATTTCAGACGACTATGTTATAGCAAAGGACTCAAATACCATGTGATAAAAAATACCATGGTAAGAAAGGCCCTTGAACAAATGGATGGCGACTATGCACCATTCAATGAAAGTGTATTGAAAGGTTTTACAGGTATAATTTTCTCGCCCGAGAGCGGTAATTTGCCTGCAAAGACCCTGAAAGAATTCAGAAAGAAGTTAGGTAATGATAAGCCGCTTTTGAAGGGTGCTTCCATCGATTCCGATCTCTTCATTGGCGATAATATGCTTGATGCGCTCAGCACTCTTAAATCTAAAAACGAGCTCATCGGAGATATTATTCTGCTGCTTCAATCTCCCGCCAAAAATGTGGTTTCTGCTTTGCAAAGCGGTCAGCATACGTTGGCAGGGATTATTAAGACTCTCTCTGAAAAGGAATAATTGGTATTAACTAGAAATTAATTTTAACAAGGAAATGGCAGATCTAAAAGAATTCGCAGAACAGTTAGTTAACCTGACAGTTAAGGAAGTTAATGAACTAGCTGAAATTCTAAAAAACGAATACGGCATTGAGCCTGCTGCAGCGGCTGCGCCAGTAATGGTAGCAGGTGGTGCTGGTGGCGGAGGTGAGCAAGGCGGCGCAGAAGAAAAGACTTCGTTCGACGTTATCTTGAAGTCATCTGGCGCTAACAAGCTCAAAGTAGTAAAAGTTGTAAAAGAATTGACAGGATTAGGATTGAAAGAAGCTAAAGATTTAGTGGATGGCGCTCCGAAACCGGTTAAAGAAGGTATTGCAAAAGATGAGGCCGAAGGTCTGAAAAAAGATCTTGAAGAAGCAGGCGCAGAAGTAGAAATTAAATAATTTGGTAGCAAATAATTAATTGATTTGCAATATTTGGCCTGGCCCCGGTACGTTTGGAGTCAGGTCTTTTCCTGTTTATACTCAACCCACTCGCTCATATAGAGCAAATATGTTGTTTTCACTATAAAAGCTAAAACCTTGGCTACATTGAAAAAGACTGAAAGAAAGAATTTCGCCTCCATTAAAACCATTAGGGATTACCCGGATTTTCTTGATGTACAAGTCAAATCGTTCAAAGATTTTTTTCAGTTAGATACCCCTGCTGAAAAGCGAATGAATGAAGGCCTGTACAAAGTGTTTTGCGAAAATTTCCCCATATCCGATAGCCGGGAAAATTTTGTGTTGGAGTTTATCGACTACACGGTCGATCCCCCAAAGTATTCGGTAGAGGAGTGTGCTGAGCGCGGACTCACCTATTCGGTGCCTTTGAAGGCGAAGTTGAGATTGTCATGCAACGATGAAGACAATGAAGATTTTGAGACCATAGAGCAAGAGGTGTTTTTGGGGAACATCCCCTATATGACCAATAAAGGGTCTTTTGTGATTAATGGAGCTGAGAGGGTTATCGTGTCGCAGTTGCACAGGTCGCCGGGCGTTTTTTTCGCTCAGAGCAAGCATACCAACGGAACTATCCTTTATTCTGCCAGAATTATACCTTTTAAGGGATCGTGGATAGAGTTTGCCACTGACGTTAATAACGTCATGTACGCCTATATCGACAGGAAGAAGAAATTTCCGGTTACTACATTGCTGCGCGCCATTGGATATGGGTCGGACAAAGAAATATTAGATCTTTTCGGGCTCTCTGAAGAGATTGAAAGTAATGAGAAAAATCTTAAAAAAGTAGTAGGACGCAAGCTTGCTGCCCGGGTACTGAAAACCTGGACGGAGGACTTTGTAGATGAGGATACCGGAGAAGTAGTTTCCATTGACAGGAATGAAATCCTTCTGGAGAGGGACTCTGTCTTGACTGAGGAAGATATTGAAACGATTCTTGATGCTTCTACTAAGTCGATTATCCTTCACAGAGAGGATATCAACATCGCTGATTACCAGATTATTTATAATACACTTCAGAAAGACAACTCGAACTCTGAAAAAGAGGCGGTAGAGCAAATTTACCGACAGCTTAGGAATACTGAAGCTCCTGACGAAGCTACAGCCAGAGAGATTATCCAAAACTTGTTTTTCAGTGATAAAAGATATGACCTGGGAGAAGTTGGCCGGTACAGGATCAACAAAAAACTGGGCTTGGAAATTGGCTCTGAAGTAAAGGTGCTTACCAAAGAAGATATTATTCAGATCGTGAAGTATCTCATTGGCCTTATCAACTCCAAAGCTGTGGTTGACGATATAGATCACCTCAGCAACAGGCGCGTAAGAACCGTGGGAGAGCAGCTTTACAGCCAGTTTGGTGTAGGCTTGGCCAGAATGGCCCGTACCATTAAGGAGCGTATGAACGTGCGGGATAACGAAGATTTTAAGCCGGTTGATCTTATCAATGCCAGGAC
>CAYUJK010000222.1:0-6365 GCA_964444895.1 uncultured Roseivirgaceae bacterium | reverse complement strand
CCGAGATCATCAATGAGTTAAACGATGGTCCGACGACCGAAGCGTATGATCTGGTAGGCGAAGTAAGGACTCGTGCCGGACTGAATAATTTTACGGAAGGAATGACCCAAACCCAATTCAGGGATGCCTTATTGGCCGAACGGGGCCGCGAACTATATGCCGAGGGCGTAAGGAGGCAAGATCTGATCCGACACGGAAAATTCATCGAATATGCACAAGACAGAGGGGTAAGCCTGGCGCAATCTCATCACGTACGGTTTCCGATTCCGAATGCGGCAATACTGGAAGGTGGCAAGGAAGAGATTGTATCTCAGAATCCAGGATATAATTAGGACGATTGGAGAAGGTTTATGACTTAAATTCTTTAGAAAAATGAAAAATTGGATAATAAAAATATTTTGTGTAGTCAGCATATTCAATGTGCTGTTTCTGATGTCCTCATGCGTTGAGGACGACGACACTCCCGGAGGGGGAATAGCGCCTCCTTTTGGCGAATTAAGTAACGACCTGGCAGATTCCGAATTTGTCCTTGTGCAGGAAAACGAAGACAACAATTTTGTCACATTGTCTTGGGGTGAGGTAAATTTTAATACTACGCGGCCGGTTAAGTATACCATTGAAATAGGATATGCCGGCGAACAGTTTGCAAAAGCCACCGGCATCGTGACGGAGGAAGACATAACTTCTTATACCATTAAGGTTGCGGAGCTTAACGCTGCTATGATCAACCTGGGAATTGATCCCGAAGAAAGCGCTGATGTGGAAATAAGGGTAAGGGCCTGGGTTGACTTCTTAACAGACCCGTCTCTTTCCGACCCCATCGCCTTCAACGCGACACCATATCTGCTAACGTTTCCACCGCTTTACATCATTGGAGACGCCCAGGCATGGGATCTTAACAGTGCGGCGGAGCTGCAAAGCTTTTCGCCCGGTGTTTACGAAGGAATTGCCCGGTTTCAGGCCAACGGTAATTTCCGGTTTTTCGAAGCGCCGGACTGGGCGGCTGAACAGTGGGGGTTCAGTACATTTGCCACAGGGTCAATTCCGGAAGAATTCAGTGATGCTGGTGACGGTGATTCGAATTTTAAGTTCAATGGCATCACGGCGGAATATAAGATTACAGTAAACTTTAATACCCTTACTATCGGCCTTGAACCATTGGGACCACCGCCACCGCCATCAATTGTGTTTCTTGTCGCTCCTTCCACCGTTTCGTTTGACCTGGTTCCGGAGCTGGAAAGTATCGCGGAAGGTGAAACTACCTACCAGGGGGTGATGATGCTTGAGAACAATGTGAAATTCCGGTTTTTTGACGATAAAAGCTGGAATGCCGATAAATGGGGCTGGAGCTATTTCGAAGGAGGCAGCGTTGACAGCCGCCTGTCGGACTCAGGAGATGATCAGTCTAACATTCTCTTTACGGGAGAATCCGGGTGGTTTGTTGTTACCGTTTCCATCGGTGAGGCGAGCATAACGCTTGAAGAAACCGCCGAGCCGTCTCAATCGCTCTTTATTGTAGGGGACGGATACGTGGGTGAATGGGATCTTGCCAGTGCACTTAGCTTTAAGAGCCTGGGAAATAATGAATTTGAAGCCATTGGCACATTTAAGGCCGGTAAGTTCAGGTTTTTCGCTGAAGCAGACTGGGGTGCTACTCAGTATGGCTACAGCTATTTTGCAGATGGAAGTGTGGATTCGGAGCTGGAAGATGGTGAAGATGGCGATTCCAACTTCTCCTTTACAGGAACCCCCGGCATTTACAAAATAACCGTTTCATTAGCTGAAAAGACCATCGTAATGGAGCCCGTTGCTGCGCCCACATTGCACCTTATGGGTGACGACCAGGGCTGGGATCCTGCCAGTGCGGTATCGTTAACCTGGATGGAAGGTGGTCTTTACGAAGGGACAGCGGACTTCACAGACGGGGCTATTTTTCGCTTTTTTGCCAATAACGACCCAGGCGCATGGGACTGGGCGGGCGAACAATGGCGATACAGCTCATTTGTAGAAGGTACAATCGATCCTAACCTTGAAGACGGCGGCGGAGCGGATAGCAACTTTCTGTTTGTGGGCGCCACCGGCACCTATACCATTCGCGTTGATCTTTATGACTTGGTGGTGGAGCTTGAATAAATGAAAAGACCGAAGACGGAAGACGGAAGTCCGAAGAAAGCTACTTTCGACTTCCGTCGCCGCCTGTCTGCCCCGTCTGTTCGGCAGACGACAAAGTCTTCGGACCCAAAAATTTAAACGTTATGAAAATTCATGACGGAAGCGACACACGGAAAGATAGTTAAACCTCTTCGGTCTTAAATTTAAACACATAAAATACGCATGACCACTATTCTAAAATACTCACTCCATTTCGTCCTGTTGTTTTCTTTTTTCTTTTTGGCGAATTGCAAGGAAGATGATCCGCCCGTGGTGGAGGAAGAAGAGGAAGAAGATACCGTAGAAATGCATTTCTATTTCGGAGCCGATCTTTCTTATATAAACCAAATACTCGATCATAATGGCATTTTCAAAGACGATGGGGCGATAAAAGACCCCTATCAACTATTTGCCGATTATGGGGCCAACCTGGCGCGGTTCCGACTGTGGCACAATCCCACCTGGACGCAGGAAGTATACGGAGAAGAGGGAACCCAACTGTATAATGACCTCTTGGACGTGGAAAAGGCAATTTCGGAAGCGAAAGCCCGGGGAATGGAAATACTGCTGGATTTTCACTACTCCGATACCTGGGCCGACCCCGAAAGCCAGGACGTGCCGGAAGCATGGAAAAATATTACGGACATAGAAGTGCTGAAAGATTCCATTTATCAATACACCAAAAAGACCCTGGAATACCTGGAGGGCAAGGGCCTGTTGCCCGAGATGGTGCAGATAGGCAATGAAACCAACTGCGGAATGATGTACACGGAGGCAGAAACGGGCTTCCCCAATCTCAATGTATGCGATGGCAACTGGGCGAATTTCGGTGCGGTGGTCAATAGCGCCATTCAGGCAGTCAGGGAAGTTTCGGAAGATATGATCATCGTGCTCCACGTGGCTGATCCCCAGCACGTACAGTGGTGGTTCGATAATGTGACCACCCAGGCCGGGGTAAGCGACTTTGACGTCGTCGGGTTTTCCTACTACCCCCTGTGGCACACAGTCGTTTCGATGAATCAACTGAGCGGCGCCATAGCCGGCTTCAAGAGCCGCTTCAACAAGCAGGTGATGATCCTGGAAACAGCCTATCCCTGGACTACCGAATGGAATGACGACTACAACAATTTGTTTGGTGGCAGTCCGGCGCTTTCGGGCTATCCCTACACCAACCAGGGGCAGTTTGACCTGCTCAAAGACATGACGCAAAAAGTAATTGATGGTGGAGGCTCGGGAATTATCTACTGGGAACCCGCCTGGATTACCTCCGGCATGAAAGACCAGTGGGGAACCGGCTCGGCCTGGGAAAACTGCACTTTCTTCGATTTCGAAGGGAATGCCCACCAGGGATTTGATTATATGCAATATGAATATTAATAGCTATGAAGATTTTTAAACCCGTTTTTGCGCTTATACTGATCCTTTTTGGAGGTGTCACATGCGATGTTTTTGCCCAGGGTACAGAGGTTATCAACTTAAAAGAAGGATGGAAATTCCACCGTGGTGAAGCCGAATCTGCCTATCAACCAGAATTTGACGATGCTAAGTGGCAGTCGGTAGTCGTCCCTCACGACTGGGCAATATATGGGCCTTTTGACAAGGAAATTGACAAGCAGGTAGTTAAAATCGAGCAGAACAACGAGGAAGTAGCTTCAGAAAAGACCGGCAGAACGGGCGCGTTGCCTTTTGTCGGCGTAGGCTGGTATCGAAACACAGTTGTGCTGCCTGCACAAGTAGGTAAGCAAGTACTCCTGACTTTTGACGGCGCTATGAGCAATGCAAAAGTGTATGTGAATGGCAAACTGGTGGGGACACGCGCTTATGGGTACAGCTATTTCTATTTTGATGTTTCCGATTTGCTGAAAGCGGGGAAAAATGTGATAGCGGTTCGCCTTGAAAATCATCCATTTTCCTCCCGCTGGTATCCCGGCGCCGGCTTGTACCGGAAGGTGCAGGTTTTGATAAAAGACAAAGTCAGCTTTGAACACTGGGGGCACTTTATTACCACGCCGTACGTTGCGGATTCCATCGCAAGGGTCAATATCAAATCAAAAGTTCGGGGGAAAAATCTCCGTGTAGAAACGCAGATTAAGGACGAGAAAGGAAAGGTCGTGTCCTATCATGCTGATACAACCCTGTATGGAAATGAATTTGTACAAAACCTGGCAGTTAACAATCCCAATCTGTGGAGTACTGAAAATCCTCACCTTTATACTGCGGAGTTAAAGCTATACCAGGGAAATGTGCTAAAGCACGTTGAAAATGTTCGTTTCGGTATCCGGAAAATTGAATATACCCGGGAAAACGGGTTTGTTCTCAACGGCACTCCCACCAAGTTCAAAGGTGTCTGCTTACACCATGATTTGGGCCCCTTAGGTGCAGCAATCAACGTTTCGGCACTTCGCCGGCAGCTCACCATTTTGAAGGATTTGGGCTGCAATGCCATCCGGTCAGCGCACAACATGCCCTCGTTGGAACAGTTGGAGCTTTGCGATGAAATGGGCTTTTTGTTTATCGCGGAAAGCTTCGATGAGTGGAAAAAGCCAAAAGTACAAAACGGATACAATCTCTATTTTGACGAATGGGCAGAAAAAGATGTGGTAAACCTGGTGCAGGCCACCCGAAATCACCCAAGCATCGTCATGTGGAGTGCGGGTAACGAGGTTCCTGACCAGTGGGGAACCGAAGGCGTGAAGCGGGCAAAGTGGCTTCAGGACATCTTTCACAGGGAAGATCCTACGCGGCCGGTTACGGTAGGAATGGATCAGGTGAAAGCCGTGATGAGTTCCGGTTTTGGGGCGCTGCTCGACATTCCGGGACTAAACTACCGGGTTCATTTATACGAAGAGGCCTATGAAAAATTCCCGCAGGGCTTTATTCTCGGTTCAGAGACAGCCTCTACCGTAAGTTCGAGAGGAGTGTATAAATTCCCTGTGGAGGAAGGCGTCAACAAGCAGTATGACGACCTGCAAAGCTCATCCTACGATCTGGAATATTGCAGCTGGTCAAACCTGCCGGAAGATGATTTTGTGATGCAGGACGACAAGCCCTGGGTGCTGGGCGAGTTTGTATGGACAGGCTTTGATTACCTGGGAGAGCCAACCCCCTACGATGAATTCTGGCCATCACGTAGTTCCTATTTTGGCATGCTCGATTTGGCCGGTTTGCCCAAAGACCGGTACTACCTTTACCGCAGCAGATGGAACACGAAAGACGAAACGCTGCACATTCTTCCGCATTGGGGCCTGTCTGCCGACAAGGCAGGCCTGTCTGCCGACAAGGCAGATTGGAAAGGCCGCGAAGGAATGACAACCCCGGTTTTTGTCTATACCAGCTACAACAGCGCTGAGTTATTCATCAATGGCAAAAGCCAGGGACTGCGCACAAAAAATGATAGCACCAAGCTGGACCGGTATCGCCTGCGGTGGATGGATGTAAAATACGAGCCGGGCACAGTAAAGGTAGTTGCCTACGATGACGATGGCAATCCGGCAGAAGAGAAGGAAATTCGCACCGCCGGGGCGCCCCATCATATTGAATTGACCCCAGATAGAACTGTCTTAAAAGCCGATGGAGAAGATATCAGTTTTGTCACGGCCACTATTGTGGACAAAGATGGAAATCCATGCCCTACCGACGATAGCCAATTGAACTTTAATGTCTCTGGCAAAGGCAGCTTCAGGGCTGTGTGTAATGGCGACCCAACTTCCCTGGAAATGTTTCATAAGCCCACAATGAAAGCCTTCAGCGGCAAACTGGTTATCCTGGTGCAATCAGGAACCGAAACTGGGGATATCAAACTCACTGTTACGGGTAAGGGATTAAAAGAAGGCAAGTTGAATTTGCAGGCAAGGTGATGCTTAGAAAATGAGGATGCACAGCCTGGGAAAACCAGCGCAAACTGCGGATAGAGAAGACATTATCCATTGCCGGGCGGCTTTAACCCCCGGCAACCGGTGATAAGCCCAAAAACCTCACTACCCCGGTCTGTGTCCTCACAGACCGGAACCTAAAGTAGTTTGCGAGGACACCACGAAAAAACTTTTCTTGGTGTTTTCTTCGCGCCTTTGAGTCTTTGTGGCTAAAACCCGAAACGGCTCAATTGTTCTTCTTGGAAAAGTAAAAGAATTACATCGATATACATTTAATAATTTTCGACATGAACCCTTCTACAAAAACATTCATCATAGCCGTTATTCTGGCGTTCGTCACCA
>CAYUJK010000221.1:0-6424 GCA_964444895.1 uncultured Roseivirgaceae bacterium | reverse complement strand
CGATCTTACCGTCCTGAAAGACGGGCAGCCTACCCTTGAGGACCGGTACAAGGCACTTCGCACCACACTGGTCAATTCAGCCGACGACCCCACCGCTGAAACCAACCTGACGAACCTGATAAGCTTTCTGAGAGCAATGGCTGTAACCTTTCCGGGTTGGAAAACAAAACTCAAAGGCAAAAACGTGCTGAACGACCTGGATTCGTACGCCAAAGACCAACTGAAAGCAGTAGAAGAGCTGATTGCCCTGGAGAAAAATGCTGTGGTAATAGCCATCACAGGCGATGATCCCAATGCAGAATATGCATCATTAGATGCGCCCGGCTGGCTGAGCGACACCGTAGCCAATATCATTGCCAATACCGAAGATTACGACGACGGTGGTGCATTGGGAAGCAAAGACGCTTCTCTCAACGTGATCAGCGGTGTGGACAAAAACGGACTCGACGCCATTTTCGAAGGCATAATGGAGTTCATCCAATCGATCAAAGATGCCGCCAACATCCACCTGACCAATAATCAAAAAGTGCTCTACGAGACGCACTCCATCATCGGAAACATTGCCGAAAGCATCAAAAGGGAAAAGGCCAAGGTGCCACCTTCCGGAGCCGTAGCGGGCGTATATGCCTATGTGGATAACACCCGCGGCGTATGGAAAGCCCCGGCTAACGTGAGTCTCTCCTCGGTAAATGCCCCCGCCGTGATGATCGACCACTTCGACCAGGAAAGCCTCAACATCGACGTGAACGCCGGTAAATCGATCAATGCCATCCGCGCGTTTTCCGGCAAAGGCACCCTGGTATGGGGCGCGCGAACCCTGGCCGGCAACGACAACGAGTGGCGCTACGTGCCGGTGAGGCGCTTCTTCAATATGGTAGAAGAGTCGGTGAAAAAGTCTACCGGATGGGCTGTATTTGAGCCAAACGACGCCAACACCTGGACAAAAGTAAAAACGATGATCGACAACTACCTCGTTCAGAAATGGCGTGAGGGCGCCCTGCAAGGGGCAGTGCCCGACGATGCCTTTTTTGTGAAAGTAGGACTGGGCCTTACCATGACGGCAGTCGATATCCTGGAGGGAAAAATGAATGTGGAAATCGGTATGGCAGTAGTTCGCCCTGCAGAATTCATCATCCTGAAATTCTCCCACAAAATGGTCGAATCCTAAGCCTCACGGCAATTCAAAATCTGAGTATCAAAACCAATAAAAAGAAATAAGCATTATGGCATATCCAATGACAACCTTTCACTTCCAGGTAGATTGGGGTGGAAGCAAACTGGGATTTTCTGAAGTAACGGGCCTCAACATCGAAGTGCAGCCTATCGAGTACCGCGACGGCCTGAGCCCCGAGTATTCACCCGTAAAAATGCCCGGCCTGAAGAAATACGGCAACATCACCCTGAAGCGGGGAGTGTTCAAAGGCGACAATGACTACCACGACTGGCTGGCTACCATAAAGCTGAACCAAACCGAGCGACGCGACATCACCATCAGCCTGCTGGATGAGGAACATGCGCCGGTAATGGTGTGGAAGGTGGTAAATGCCTGGCCCACCAAGATCACATCTCCCGACCTGAAAGCGACGGGAAATGAAGTGGCCATAGAGCAACTGGAAATTGCCCACGAGGGCATTACCATCGACAATGCATAATCACATTCGCGTATGTACAAGATCCCTGCAGGATTTCATTTCAAGGTAGACTTTGGGGAAAGCGAAGACGACAGCCGCTTCCAGGAGGTGGGCGGGCTGTCGGCAGAGGTGGGTACGGAAGAATACACCGAAGGAGGCCTGAATGCCTTTAGCCACAAGCTTCCCACCGGGGCTAAATTCGGCAATCTTGTGCTGAAGCGGGGAATTTTCATGGATTCCAGCGTAACGGAGTGGTGCCGAAAGGCCATCGAAGACTTCGTCTTTGAGCCCAAGGCCAGCGTCAACGTCATCTTGCTGAACGAAAGCCATGAACCCCTGGCCACCTGGAACTTCTCCAGGGTATGGCCTGTGAAGTGGAGCATATCCGAATTCAAAGCGCTTGACAATTCCCTGGTGATAGAATCACTGGAATTAGCGCATCAGGGATTTCGAAAATCATAAGTACCATGCCCATTGAGATCAAAGAATTAGTCATCAAGGCCACCATCGACGACCAGGGAAGCCAGTCAGGAGGTGGACAAGGTGGAGCGCCTGCCTCCCAAAAGCAGGAGATTGTAGAGATGTGTGTAGAGCAAGTCCTGGAAATTTTAAAGGAAAAACAAGAGCGATGATATGACGGGAGAAGTAAAAAAAATGCTGATCGAAGCCCATAAAAAGGCGGACTACTCCGATAGTCCCTCCGATTCTTTTGAGGTGATGTTCAACCCCAACGGGTACACCCAAAAGTACGAATTGGAGTACGAAGAAGCCCAGGGAGCAGGCTCATCGGCCAGTCCCCAGGTGTTCGGCAAAATAAAACCGCAGGACTACAGCTTCGAGTTCCTCTTTGATGGCACAGGAACAGCCGCCGACAAGGCCGACGTAAGTGAGCGTGTAGAAACTTTTCTTCAGATTACCGGAAAGCACGATGGCGAAATCCACCGGCCAAAGTACCTGAAGCTCTCATGGGGCTCACTCATCGTGAAGTGTGTGCTCAAGTCCGCCGAGATCACTTACTCACTCTTTCACAGTGACGGCACTCCGCTGCGCGCCCGGCTGAAAGCCGTCTTCTCAGAGAATGTAGAAGAGACCCTGCGCGTAGCCCAGGAAAGAGAGAATTCTCCCGACCTCACCCATATCCGGACGGTGAAGGGGGAAGACAGCCTGCACCTGATGAGCTACCGGATTTACAATGACCCCAGGTATTACCTGCAGGTAGCAAGGGCCAACAAACTTAAAAATTTCAGACGATTGAGGACGGGCGCCGAGTTGCGATTCCCGCCGGTAGTCATTGACTAACATGAGTGAAGACAGAACCATACCGACCCCTGCACCGGCTGATAAGCCCACATTTACCTTGTTTTCGGATGGCGAAGAAGTGACCAAGGAATTCCAGGTGTTGACCATCGTGATCTCCAAAGAAGTGAACAAAGTGGCCTCGGCCATTTTGCTATTTCACGACGGCGACCCATCGGAGGAAACCTTCAAAATCAGCGACAGCGATTTCTTCATTCCCGGAAAGGAAATCAAAATACAGGCCGGATACCATTCCGAAGAAACGGAACTATTTAAAGGCATTGTTGTAAGCCACGGCATCAAGTCGATGCAAAATAAATCATCCATGTTAAGGGTAGTTTGCAAAGACAAGGCTGTAAAACTTACTGTAGGCCGTAGAAACCGGTATTTCTATGACGCTACCGATAGCGACGTCATCGAGGAACTGGCGGGTGAAGCCGGCCTGGACACCGACGTAGAATCGACACAGGTCACCCACCGGGAATTGGTGCTTTTCAACACCACACCCTGGGACTTTATGGTGTCGCGGGCAGATGTCAACGGAAAATTGGTGATCACAGACAACGGCACCTTGGTGGTAAAAAAGCCCGACCTGGGACAGGAACCAGCGCTCGCCTTGGCGTACGGTGGCAACATCATGGGCTTTGAAGCCGAGATGGACGCCCGCCACCAGTACAGCAGCCTGAAGTCATTCTCATGGAATGCCGCTAATCAGGAAATGGCTGAAATGGAAGCAGACTCCTTCGACGACACCCTTCCCGGCAATATTTCAGCTGACGACCTGGCCCAGGTAATCGGCCTGGAAGCCGACGAACTTCACCACGCTGGGCAGCTCTTAGAAGAAGAAATGCAGGAATGGGTGAATGCACGGCAAATGAAGAGCAAAATATCGAAGGTGCGAGGCAGGGTGCGCTTTCAGGGATTTGGCGAGATCAATCCCGGCGATATGGTGGAACTGAGCGGAATGGGCGACCGGTTTAATGGCAATGCGTATGTCTCCGGAGTGCGCCACGAGATCAACGACAGCAACTGGGAAACCGACGTGTCCATAGGCCTGTCTCCGGAGTGGTACACCCGCGAAACCCCGGACATTGTCGATACCAAAGCCAGTGGTTTGTTGCCAGCGATCAATGGCCTTCAGATCGGCCTGGTCTCCAAACTGGAGGAAGACCCCGACGGCGAATACCGCGTGCAGGTGCGCATTCCCATGATAAACCCTGCCGAAGAAGGTGTATGGGCCAGGGTGGCCACGCTGGATGCCGGTGATACCCGCGGCTCCTTCTTCCGGCCCGAAATAGGTGACGAAGTGGTGCTGGGCTTCCTCAATGACGATCCCCGCAACCCGGTGATCCTGGGCGCCATGAACAGCAGCGCCAGGCCCGCACCGCTGGAGCCGGCAGACGACAACCATGAGAAGGGCTTCTTCACCCGTAGCGGCATGAAAATTCTCTTTAACGACGAAAAGCAAACCATTCTCACAGAAACGGTGAATGGAAACAAACTCCTTTTCAGCGATGATGAGGGGTCAATATTGATGGAAGACGAAAATGGAAACAAGGTGCTGCTGGATAGCTCCGGCATTACGCTGGAAAGCGCAAGCGACATCCTGCTGAAAGCTTCCGGGGATGTGACGATAGAGGGCACCAATGTTTCTTCCAAAGCCAATGCAAATTTCAAGGCCGAGGGTAGCGCGGGAGCGGAATTGTCCACCAGCGCTTCGGCAGTCATCAAAGGATCAATGGTTCAAATAAATTAAAGATATGCCTTCAGCCGCAAAAGTAGGAGATGTAACCACGCATGGCGGAACGATCATCGGGCCGGGAGAGCCCACGGTACTGATAGAAGGAATGCCCGCGGCGGTAGCTACGGACAACCACGTGTGCCCGATACCTCCGCCAAACCACTTGCCCACGGTAAGTCCCTTTCCCATGGGAAGCGCTACGGTAATGATAGGTGGAAAACCCGCATTGCGGACAACGGACACATGTATCTGCGGAGCCATGGCTGCCGTGGGGGCGCCCACGGTAATGATAGGATAAAACAGGAAAAATATGGCAGAAGATAAACCTTTTATTGGCACTGGCTGGGGATTTCCGCCCACCTTTCACAAATCTGACAGGAGTGTCTCCATGACCTCAGGCAAGGAAGACATCGAAAACAGCCTGCACATCCTCCTCACCACGCACGTAGGCGAGCGCGTGATGCAGCCCCGCTACGGCTGCAACATGGACAAGCTGGTGTTCGAACCCCTGGACACAACCCTCCAGGCCTACATGAAAGACCTCATCGAAACGGCCATCCTGTATTTCGAACCCAGGATCATCCTTAATTCAGTAAAACTGCAGCCGGTAGTGATGGAGGGCAAAATTGAAATCCTGATCGACTATACGATCGCCGGCACCAACACGCGCTACAATTTTGTGTATCCCTTTTATGAAAAAGAAGCTGTACGAACATTGAATCTTTAACCGGTGACGAACGACTGCTACATATTGAACCCACTTCAACGGGATGGCACAAGCCAAAAACAACGCCTTACGAAGGCGTTGGACCCTTCATACGTTTTAGTGGACGAACGCGACCTGGCAGACCTGCTGCTCTACGCGCGCAAGTTTGCCACGCTGATCCGCTATTACAACCGCCAAAACACCTCTGACGGCAACTGGCTGGCTTTTATCGAGAGCGACATCAGCACCTTGGTGGCCGTTATCAAAACCTATGATGTAGAAGAAAAAAGAAACCAGGTATTTAACTTACTAAAGGAATTTGAGCAAGCCGATATTGCCGGTAAATCCGCTTTGCTTGAGCAATTATTTCCTGAATTTGTAGCCATCGCGCTTGTGCCCGACACCTGGCAAAAGCAGTCCGTAGCAGGATTAGCCCTCCACAGTGAACTGTCGAGGCAGATATCCTCCATCATGAACGACGCCATGCGCAGCGCCATTGCGTACGAAAAATCATTCACTCTCTGGGCAGGGATAAGCCCCTTGATCGATGTGAGTTCATTATCTACTGCCTGGCAGTTGGAAAACATTCAACCCGACCTGACCTTTTTCAATGAGGGATTGGCAGCCAGTGATGTTGATTTTGAGAGTTTAGCGCAAAGGCTTCGGTTGCTTTTCCAAACCCTGTTTGACAACATTGCCGCTGTAATCCGCAAAGCTTCTGCGTTTCTGGAAGAGACGCTTAACAACTACCCCGAGCACCAGCCCTACATGGCGCTATTCCTGGCTTTCCTGAAAGTCTTCGAATATGCCCAGCGACACATCAACACCCTGACCTTAAAACACCTCAATTTCTATTACAATGAGGTACTTGGCTTAGAGGCGAAACCCGCCCAGCCCGATGAAGTACATGTGGTATTTGAATTGGCCAAAACCTTTTTTAGTCATAAACTGGAAAAAGGAGCCCTCTTCAAAGCAGGTAAAGACAATAACAAAGAAGACGTTTTTTTCGCCGCCGACAATGAGTTGGTGATCAACCGAACCACCATCGCC
>CAYUJK010000220.1:4906-6507 GCA_964444895.1 uncultured Roseivirgaceae bacterium | reverse complement strand
TTCCTGGCGCAGAAGCCCGAAGTGGAGGTGATTTTCCAAACCAAAGATCTTGGCGAATGGTGGACAAGCGTGCCCGATGTGTGGAAAAAACTGGTGTTTAACGACGTGCCATCCGGAGCCACGCCCACCGCAGAAACCTTGCACAAAATCATCAAGATCGAAGAGGTAGACATCAGCGGACATACCGAAATCGACAACATAAAACCCCTGGAAAAACTGCTGCTCTTGCGAAGACTCGACGTATCAGGAACCTCGGTAGCTGATCTTTCCCCGATCGACGGCCTCAGCAGCCTGGAGGAGCTTAACTTTTCGAATACTCAGGTAACCGACCTCGCACCTTTGCAGAGCCTCAAAAACCTGAGGACGGTAAATGGAAGCCTTACCAGGGTCAGCAATATCGATGTGTTCGATGGCTTTGCAAAGCTGGAAGAACTCAATTTTGATAACACTGAAGTGAAATACCTCGGTGTGATCAATTCCCTGCCATCCTTCAGGGTGGGTTATTTCGACAATAGTAAAGTTGAAGATGGAGATGTGGCGGTGCTCACACATGACGACGAAAAAAGCGTAGTGGTGTATGAGACCGATCAACTTCGGAACTGGTGGGGGCTTCTTACCGATGAATGGCAGGATGTATTCAGAAAAGCCGCCAACCTGGACAAGCGACCTTCGCGAGAAGAAATTCACAGGCTTACCGGCGCACGATCTTTTGTAGTGCGAAGTATCCTCATCAAAGACATCACACCTATGAGTGAGTTTGTGCGACTCAGGGATCTGAAATTTAATGACACACAGGTTAGCGACCTGAGTCCGCTGGCATCCATGCAGCAGTTAGAAGTGCTGGATTGCTCGCGGAATCCGATTGGCTCGCTGGCTCCCCTGGCAAACCTCCGCCAGTTGAGGGTGCTCTACGCCGACAATACCCAAATATCCGACATTGATGCCCTGGCCGGGCTGGTACATCTGGAAGAACTGAAAATATCGGGCACCGATGTGAAAGACCTCAGGCCCCTGGAAAGCCTTACTGAGCTGAAGGTGCTGGAGTTCTACAACACCCGGGTAAAAAAAATAAAGCCAATCATGGAGCTCAGCAACCTGAAATCTCTCAAGTGCTATAATAACTCTATCAATTCGAAGCACATTGATGAGTTCAAAGCCAACCACCCGCAATGTGAGGTGGTGTTCTATTAAATCGACAGTCTTACCAATGATTTTGATAAAATGATAAAGCATCGCACCTATTTTCTGGAGGGGTTTTTCCTTCTTTTATTTCTTGTTTCATCATCGCTGTATGCCGACGTAGAGCCGGCAAAGATTTTTGGAGATAATATGGTGCTTCAGCGGGAGCATGCTTTCCCGGTGTGGGGCACAGCGTCGCCTGGCGAGAAGGTGACGGTAGCGCTGGGCGGAAAGGCCGTGAGCACCTCAGCTAACGCGCGCGGCAAGTGGCATCTGAAAATGCCCCCTTTGCCTGCAGGAGGACCGCACGAGCTTACAGTTACCGGCAATAACACCGTGGTGTTCAAAAATGTGCTGTTGGGAGATGTGTGGCTCGCCTCCGGGCAGTCAAACATGGAGTGGAAGCTCAACCAACAGGTGAA
>CAYUJK010000220.1:2162-4806 GCA_964444895.1 uncultured Roseivirgaceae bacterium | reverse complement strand
TGAAATATGGGAAAAGAAAATCGACTGGGAAAAAGACATTGAGCCCAACAATGAGCGAACGCGAAAGCGCATCGAAATAGCAGAAAAGTCGAACCTGGCCATTGATCAAGGAGTGTTGAAAGACAAATTCGGAGATTTTGAATGGAGTAATGTGACTGTGCCTGAATGGAACAAAGACCTGGAAGGAGTAATATGGATGCGCAAAAGTGTAGAGATCCCCAGCCAGTATAAAAAAGAAGACATGAAGCTTTTTTTGGGCAAACCGAATGGCACGGCCCAAGTGTATTTCAACGAACAGAAAATAGGAGAGGCCTTTGGCCCCAATTTTATCGAGTTAAACGTGCCAGGCAACCTCGTGAAGGCTGGGAAGAACCAACTGGTGGTGCGGCTGTCGAATGCGCGCTACAAAGGCGAACTGGGCGGTGCGGCAGACAGGTATTACCTTGCCACGAGTACTGGCGTGAAGATTGCCGATCTCTCAGGCGACTGGAAATACAACAACGCACTGGAACCCGAAATGCCAAAAATTGAGTTCTACCACCGCCGCCATGCCTCGCTATTCAACGGCATGGTGAACCCCATTGCAGGGTACGGACTGAAAGGTGTGATCTGGTACCAGGGAGAAAGCAATGTGCACAACCCCGAGGTGTACCAACGGCTGTTTCCTGCGATGATCGACGACTGGCGCATACGCTGGGGACAGGGCTACCTGCCATTTTTGTATGTTCAGCTTGCCAACTTCCTCGACCCCGCAAGTGAGCCTTCGGAGAGCGCCTGGGCAGAAGTTCGTGAGGCACAGTTGATGACGCTGGCCTATCCCCGCACGGGCATGGCGGTCACAATAGACATAGGCGAACAGTTTGATATTCATCCGCGTAACAAGCAGGATGTTGGAAAACGGCTGGCCCTTGCAGCAAGAAAAGTAGCGTATGGCGAGGATCTGGTAGCATCCGGTCCTATTTACCAGTCGACGGAGCGCGATGGGGACGCAATTGCTGTATCGTTCGACTACGAAACCTACAAAGGCGGTCTCGTGGCCAAAGATGGCGCACTAAAGGGCTTTGCCATCGCCGGTGTCGATAAAAAGTTCTACTGGGCAAAAGCCCAAATTGTAGGCGGGAAGGTATACGTTTCCAGCGATAAAGTGAAAGATCCGGTGGCTGTGCGCTATGCCTGGGGAGATAATCCCGAGTGCAACCTCTACAACAAAGCGGGACTACCGGCGTCACCCTTCCGCACAGACGATTGGTAGGAGCGCAAGTCTTTCGAAGAAAAAGAAACCAACACCTCAAATAGCTAATTATTTTAGTATTTTAGCAAAAATATTTGTTTTAACTAAAATAATTAGTTTGATGTGCGTCAGGTACGTGCTTGCCTCCGGAACCAGGGTTATTGAGAAAGAGCTGCTGGCAGAATTCCGGGAACCCTTTGTTCCTTTTTACAATGCCCACCCTGGCGGACAGTGGCCGGTGGTACTGAGCGAGGATCCGCTGGCTTTGCGAACTGCAACGTGGGGACTCACGCCCCGGTGGTCGCGTTGGGCCAATTGCCATTACAACTACAATGCCTTTGCCGCCGACCTTGTCAAGCACCCCGTCTACAAAGTTCCCGTGCGGCGAACGCGTTGCCTCGTGCCTTCCAATTGTTTTTTTGCATGGTTCCGGCGTTCCGAATCAATACCCACAACCGCCGTTGCGCAGCCGCACGTCGTCTACATGGAAGGGCAAAGAATTTTTACCATGGCAGGCTTGTATGACACCTGGAAAAGCAGAGAAGGTGTTGTACTTTACTCTTTTTCCATTGTTACCACCTATGCTACCCGGAAAATCCGCGATCGTCTACCCATCGTTCCCGCCGTTGTGCCACCATCACGTCGCTCCCGGTACCTGAAAGCCGATCTTCCACTAAATGAAGTCATGTCCATGTTTCATTCCGTTGAAAGCGACCGGTTTCGCTTTTATCCGGTAGGCGATGTGGCCAACCGGGCGTGGATTAATGACAAAAGCGCCGTGATGCCTGTTGGCGGCACATTCTGATTTTCTTATTTTTGCACTTTAATCATGCCTGCACCGCGCGTTGATCCTACCGAATACCTGTTTGTATATGGGCTTTTGAGAAAAGGCTTTGGCACCGACATGTCGCGTTTCCTGGAGAAGAACGCCACCTGGCTGGGCTTAGGCTATGTACATGGGAGGCTTTTTGACCTGGGAAAATACCCGGGGCTCGTGATCGATAAGAAAAGTGAGGGTAGGGTGAAAGGAGATGTATACCTTGTCCGCGATCCTAATGTTTTGAAAATACTGGACGACTTTGAAGGGATTGGCCCCGGATACACATATCCCTACGAGTATAGCCGCGTAAAAGGACAGATATTCCTGTACGACAAATCTGTCGACGGGTGGCTGTACGAATATGCCCACGAATTAGGTGCACAACGAGAAATTGCCTCGGGTGATTATGCGGAGTACATAGCTACACCGGGCGGTTAAACTGTATCTTCTGCGAGTCGTATTTGCTGCCGCAGCCTATATAGCTATTTTTTTACATATACATGAATGTAGTTGCCGGGAAAGCCCTTGGGGCCACGTATCGTAGTAACCTGCTCATACCCCGAATTGGCCAGCACGCAATCTTTTACAGCATA
>CAYUJK010000220.1:0-2062 GCA_964444895.1 uncultured Roseivirgaceae bacterium | reverse complement strand
CCGTGATTGAACCAATAGCCAAATTCATACGAGACAAAAGGAAGGATGTTAAGCAGAAAAAACGCAAGCACTCCGCCGCCATATACCACGGTGTACTTCCAATTTCTATTGATAAATGAATGAACCAATACCAATACCAGGTTGATCAGCAGGCCGAGTGCGCCGATGTCCTGTTTGGTGAAAAACGACAGGGAGATAAAAAACGCTGATAGAGCGCCGTGAAGCACTACCGCCTTCCGCGTGTCGGTATTGAGCATTTTTAGCAAAAACAATACACTGGCCAGTTGGTAGATCACTGCTACATGGTTATACCAGGGCCAGTAGTTGGGCAGGCACATGGTGGAGTAAAAGATCACGACCAGCAAAAATGCATAGTGTGCGTTCATCTTCAGTTCCTTGAGGATATTTTTTACCACTACGAGACTCAGGATATTGATGATCACCTGCGCGAGCACCAGCACCTTGAAGTAGGGACCAAACAAGGCGAAAAGTAGTGAGGGGAGTATCCAGAAACCCACGCCAAAAGGCATCCCAAAATCGCGGAAAGGGATTTCGCCGTTGGAAATGCGGTACGAGCCTTCCCAGGTGAGGTACAGGTTAGGCCGAAACGGCAGTTCAATAAAAAGGGGTAGCAGGCAAAACAGGTACAATGCGACGTAGCCTATCTGCAGAAAGTCAGGTTTCTTCAAGAGATTCATGGATTTCACGGGTAATTATTCATCAATTATTTGGCGTACATATCAGGAAGATCATCTTCAAACAGCACATACGGATGATCACGGAATTTTACAAAATCCCCGGCACTCGGGTGTCCCGGGTAGGGAGCATAATGGTGTTTTTCGTTGTCATTTCGCCATACCAGCACCCAGGCAATTCTCTTGGTTTTTTCATCTGTAAGGACAGTATTGAGCAGTACTTTCGTCCACCAGTCGGCAATGGGTACCGACTCGGCGCCCGTTTCTGTGATGGCTGCTACTTTGTCTTTTTCTTCGGCCAGGTCGGTGATGGTGTGTAGCCGTTTTACGGTCTCGTGGGCCGTTTCTGTATTGGTAAGTCCGTGATAGTCATCTACGCCAAGAATATCCACATAATCATCTCCGGGATAAAATTCCAGGTATTCTTCCAGGGAGTAAAACTTGTCAGGAGAGTAGGCATAAAGCAGGTTGTGAAGTCCTTTTTCATCCCTGAGGTATTTCACCGTAAACTGCCAAAGGGCTACATATTCTTCTGCTGTGGTGTTGCCCTTGCCCCACCAAAACCAGGAGCCTGTATGCTCGTGGAATGGCCGGAAAACAACGGGGACGTCCGCAAATTTGCGGATGAAAGCTGCGACCGTATCCAGTTCAGCTTTGTATTCTTCATGGAGTGACCCACCGGGGATGATGTGGCTTACGGCCCTGGTAGTGTCCCACGAATGGGTGTTCGTTACCGGGTTTTCCATGTGCCAGCTTATGGTCACTACGCCGCCGCGGCTGTAGCCTTCCTGTATCCAACGGGCCATGTTTTCAAAGTTGACACCGTCAATATTGGTTTCTGCACCTATGTGGGCGATGTCCCAACCGTAAACTGCCGGGTAGCTTCCTGCCACCGATTTTACGTCGGAGCGTCCCTCTTTTTCCTTCCATCCTACGCCATAGGCCAGATCGTCCTGGTGTCCGAACAGCAGGCCATTTCCGGATATCTTTTTTAGGTTAGCATACAAGGCTTTTGTTTCGGGGGTAGCATCAGGGTCTACCGTTTTTATCGTGTCGTGGGTAGCTTGGGTACATGCCAGCATACAGGCACACAGCGCAGTGGTAGCGGCAAGAGTCAAAAGTCTTAGTGCATTCATCTTAAGCAGTTTTTTATGAGTATAAAAGTGCCGGAGTCTCAATTTCTGCCCGCGGCTATCGACTTCGTTGTCATGCCAAATCTAAATACTAAAAATTGCCAATCAATATGGATCGCGAAAATATTGTGATAATTATATCTTTTGCGTGTGCGTTGTACTTTGCTTTCAAAATCGAAAGACTTCTGTGTTTTGCGTCCTTTAATCGCTAAATTAGAGAACTATTAGTCCCTG
>CAYUJK010000219.1:0-6512 GCA_964444895.1 uncultured Roseivirgaceae bacterium | reverse complement strand
AAACCTAATGTCGGAATTAAAGCAACATGTTTCGTCCTCCGATATGCATCGGAGCAGGCTCTGACGGGACTCGTTTTTTCTTCAACCTTTTTTGCTACCAACATTTCGCCTCCATGGAGCTAAACTGACGACAATAGATGATAGGGGTATGGTCGCTAAGTCCAATTCACGGATTGAGCAGCCAATCCCCTTACAACAACTCGTTAGCAATATTGGCCAGCTCGGAGCGCTCTCCTTTTTCCAGCGTTACATGCGCGTAGAGCGGGTGGCCCTGTATGCGGTCGATGAGGTACGACAGCCCGTTGCTCTGCGAATCGAGGTAGGGGGTGTCAATCTGGTAAATATCGCCTGTAAACACAATCTTGGTATTTTCGCCCGCGCGGGTAATGATGGTTTTCACCTCGTGGGGCGTCAGGTTTTGCGCTTCATCTACAATGAAAAAGATGTTTGACAAACTCCTGCCGCGAATATAGGCCAGCGGGGTAATCATCAGCTTCTCCTGCTCTACCATTTCGGTAATTCGCTTAAATTCCTTGTCCTGCTCTTTGAATTGATTCTGGATGAACTTCAGGTTGTCCCAAAGGGGCTCCATGTAGGGGTTCAGCTTCGACTTGATGTCGCCTGGCAGGTAGCCAATGTCTTTATTGCTGAGGGGTACGATGGGGCGTGCGAGGTAGATTTGCTTGTACTCCCGTTTTTGCTCCAGGGCGCCCGCCAGCGTGATCAGCGTTTTTCCCGTTCCGGCCACGCCATTGATGGTCACCAGCTTGATGCTGGGGTTGAGTATGGCGTGGATGGCGAAGGTCTGCTCGGCATTCCGGGGTTTAATGCCGTACACCGTCCTTTTTTCCACCAATTCTATGCGTTTCTCTTCCTGGTTGTAGTATCCCAGGCCCGATTTGCGGTTGCTCTTCAGGATAAAGAAGCTGTTGGCATTGGGTTTTTTGATGGAAGGTACTTCCCTCAGGTCTACAAAGTTGCTTTCGTAGAGGGCGTTGATGGCGTCAGGGCTGATGTCTTCCACTTCTGCCTTACCGGAGTAGAGCTTGGAGAGGTCGCGTATCTTGCCGGTTTCATAGTCTTCGGCCTGCAGGTTCAGCGATTTTGCTTTTAGCCTCAGGTTCACATCTTTTGATACCAACACCACCCTTTTGGTCTTGTGGATTTCCTGCAGCAGCAGCGCCGCGTTCAGTATCTTATGGTCGGGCTTGCGTTCGTCGAAAATCTTTTCCGCATCGATCTTGCTGTTGTAGTCCATCAACACCTTGAACTTGCCTTTATTTTTTCCGTTCAGCGGTATCCACTCCTGTAGTTTCTGTCCGCGGGAGAGATCGTCCATCATACGAATAAACTCACGCGCCTCGAAATTTTTGGTATCCGAGCCCTTTTTGAAGTTGTCCAGCTCTTCCAGCACCGTAATGGGAATGCCCACGTCGTGCTCGCCGAAGTTGGTGAGTGAATCGTGCGAGTAGAGGATCACCGAGGTATCCAGCACAAAAATTTTCTTTTCTTTCTTTGAGATCGCCATATAATTAATAAGGTGAATGCGAGTTAAAAACGAAATATTCCTCCCGATGGTCAGGCACAATGTGCAGCACGTTTGACAACACGAGTTTTACCAATATTCTTGAAGCTACCTGCCGGGACAATCCGGCAATGCTGCAATACGCTTCCAACGTGATTTTTTCTGCTTTTTCCAGGTGTGTAAAAAGGGCTTTTTCTTTTTCGCCATACAATATTTTCTGGCCGCGTTTCATACGTTGCCCGCGAAGCACTTCTATCATCTCGCGGCTTGCCTGCATACTCTGGTCGCCCACGCGGATGTAGGCCTTGCCAAATTTTTGTTCAGGGTGCTCCAGCGCATAGTGCGGCTTCTTTCTGCTGGAGGGGATGTAATAAAGAAGGAGAGTTCGCTTGTCAGAAACAGGAATGCTCTGGGTAGAGAATTTCAGCACCGGCCGGCTATGGTAGCGGATGGCCCGGTCTAGCATGAATTTTTCTTCCTCTGCATGTTTCACGCCCATCACTTTTCCATCGTCTGCTACGCCTACCAGCAAACGCCCGCCGCCGGTATTGGCAAAGGCCACCATTTCCCGCACAATTTTTTCGGGAAAATTGGCCTTGAGTTTAAATTCCAGGTTTTGGCCTTCACCCTCCCTCACCAGTTGATGCACGGACTGAAGGTTATATTTTTTGGTCATCGCTCCGTTCCTGTATTCCCACATCAGTACGTTGAAAAATAAAACTTATGATTTTCAAATACTATGTTTTTACTTAAAAAATATCTTGGTCGTCTTCGTCCTCCGTTCCCGGGTCTGGCATGGAAAACATACTGCTCAGCAAATCTTTGAAATGCAGCCCTGTGGCCAGCCGCTGCTTGCTCAGCATGCTGTATTCTGCCAGCCCATGCAGGGCAAACTCCATGAAAAACAAGGCATCATTTCCGCGTGCCTTGGGTTGGTGTTTTTTGACAAGCTCCTCCAGCCCGGGAATATTTTTGAGCAGCTTTTCATATTCTTTGTCCGAAAGGTCATTCAGAATATCTACTTTATTTCCCTCGCCAAACCAATCCACAATCTTCTTATACGGATTGTTATCCTTTTGCTTTCGCACTTTTTCGGGATCGGGAAAATAGAGCAGAAATTGCGTTCGGATGGCCTTGCCCACCAGGTCGTTGGCCACAATGCCCGGTCCTTCCTGCTCACCCTCGTACACCAGCTCTACCTTGCCGGTAATGGCCGGAATAACACCTACAAAATCGGCCACCCGCACGTAGGTGCTCTTTTCCTTGTTGATCAGTGCCCTTCGCTCGGCTGCGCTCTTCAGGTTTTCATACGCCGAAATGGTTAGCCGCGCCGACACCCCGCTTTTCGGGTCTACGTATTCATTGTTCCTTGCCTCAAACGCGATCTGCTCTACGAGGTCTTTGGACAGCTCATTGATCACCACCCTGGCTTCCTGGTCGTCCTTCAGGCGGGCCTCCTGTGCGGTGATCACTTTGCTGATTTCGATCGTTTTGGGATAATGGGTAATGATCTGGCTATCGATCCTGTCCTTAAGCGGGGTCACGATGCTGCCCCTGTTGGTATAGTCTTCGGGATTGGCCGTGAAGACAAATTGAATATCGAGCGGTAGCCTCAGCTTGAAGCCCCGTATCTGGATGTCGCCTTCCTGTAAAATATTGAACAGCGCTACTTGTATCCGCGCCTGCAGGTCGGGCAGCTCGTTGATCACGAAAATGCACCGGTTCGACCGGGGTATAAGGCCATAGTGGATCACGCGCTCATCGGAATACTGGAGCTTCAGCGAGGCGGCTTTTATGGGGTCTACGTCGCCTATGAGGTCAGCCACGGACACGTCAGGTGTGGCCAGCTTTTCGGTGTAGCGCTCTTCCCTTGCCATCCAGACTACGGGCGTGTGATCGCCGTGCTCCGCCACCATATCCGCACCAAACTTTGAGATGGGGTGCATGGGGTCGTCGTTCAGCTCGCTGTCCCTGATCACGGGAATGTACTCGTCAAGGAGGTTTACCATCATTCTGGCCATCTTCGTTTTGGCCTGACCGCGCAGCCCCAGGAAGTTGATGTGGTGCATGGAGAGCAGCGCCCGCTCGATGTCAGGAATCACTGTTTCTTCATAACCCCATATCCCCTGAAAGGGGTTTTCCTTTTTGCCCAGCTTTTTTATCAGGTTTCGCCGCAGTTCTTCTCTTATGGAAGTGGGTCTGTACCCAGCCGCCCTGAGCTCTCCCAGGGTTTTAATGTTCAACAGTTGTTTTGGTGGTATTTCTGTATAATTCATTTGAAAATAGTTTAACGATCAGGTAGAGAAGAAATTCAAAAGTATCAATCAATAAAAAGTTTTGCAGGCTGCCCGCCCGGCAGGTTCGTGTCTCCTACTGCCTAAAATGTTTTCGCTTGTTCCGCTTAAAGTCTTCGAACACCAGCGTACCCAGGCCCTGCAAGCTGCTGTAGTAGGCCTGGCCGTTGTTGATCTCGGTAAATTCTCGAACGAACTGCCTAAGATAGGGGTCTGAAGCTATCATAAAAGTAGTGATGGGTATTCCGAGCTTTCGGCACTGCCGGGCCAGGTCAAAGGTCTTGCCCATGATCTTGCTGTCGAGTCCGAAGGCATTTTTATAATACTTGATTCCCACTTTCATGCAGGTAGGTTTGCCATCCGTAATCATAAATATTTGCTTGTTGGGGTTTTTGCGGCGGCGCAGCACATCCAGGGCCAGTTCCAGTCCGGCTATCGTGTTGGTGTGGTACGGCCCCACCTCCAGGTAGGGCAGGTCTTTGAGTTCTATCTGCCACGCGTCATTCCCAAAAACGATGATATCGAGCGTGTCTTTTTTATACCGTGTGGTGATCAGTTCCGACAGGGCCATGGCTACTTTCTTGGCGGGTGTAATGCGGTCTTCGCCATAGAGGATCATGGAGTGCGAGATGTCGATCATCAGCGCAGTAGAGGTTTGGGCTTTATAGTCTTTCTCCTCGATCTCCAGGTCCCGCTCGGTAATCCTGAAATCGCTAAAACCGCTGTTGATCTGCGCGTTTTTGATGGATTCGGTCATCGATATCTGGTCGGGAGAGTCTCCAAACTGATATTCCCTGCGGTCGGCGTTGGGCTCGTCTCCCTTGCCACTCACGTCCGTTTTGTGGCTTCCACTTTTTGATTTTTTCAGTTTGCCAAATATCTCTTCCAGGGCGCTGCGCCGTATTTGCTGCTCGCCTTTTGCCGTAATCTTGAATGTCCCCTCCGTTTTTTCCTCCGTGATGTAGCCCTTTTTCTTTAGGTCTTCAATAAAGTCCCCAATCCCGTAGTCAGCATCGGTGAGGCCGTATTGCTTGTCGATATTGGTAAGCCAATTAAGGGCCTGCGACACATCGCCGGACGTCATGGTGATGAGCTGTAGAAATACTTTCAGGAGATTGTCAAATGTACTTTTCTCCTTACTTTTTGGCGGAATGTATTGTGAAAATCGATAACCAGGCATAATTCGTTTTCTAATTTAATGATAATAAACGCACGAATAAAACATTGATCGAAGGAAGTATGTTTTTTGTCCCGAAAAATTATCTGTTCGTCCGGGCTGTACCGTGTCCCCGGAGTTTAAAACGAAATTATCGCGACGATGTAATGTGAAAAAAAGAAAGGTTGTGCAAGAAATGACAATTTGTTGCTCATTTGACTTTCCAAAAAAACTACGAGGCATGAAGAAAAAAATATTACTGATGGCCGCCGGCATGGTGGGGATGTTTTTGATGAGCTGCGACTACCGAACCTGCCCCACGTACACCAAAAAGCCTGCTAATTTTGAACAATTGGAGCGATTAGACAGTGAAGACAACAGCAAGCAAAGGACCATCCGGGAAAGGGTGTAGGCCCTCTCCTTTTTTCATTTCCACGGATATTGTATAAATCACATATCACTTAGGACTAAGAAGATCCCGACCTGAACCCGTCGGGATTTTTTTCTTCCCCCTGAAAAATAAAAAAGCCGATGATTCGGAAACCATCGGCTTTTTAGCTTTATCGCTGGTGTGCGCTAAGCCACAATACCTTCTGCCAGAAGGACAATATTGTTATTGAGGATCTCTACCACTCCGCCCGTTACGGTGAGTTCGGCAACTTCCTTCTTGTGTGTTCTGTAGGTCACCTTGCCTTTTGAGAGCGAACTTACCAAGGGAGCGTGGTCCGTAAGCACCTGAAAAGATCCCTTGCTACCCGGAAAAGTAGCCGTCTCTACTTCACCCTCAAAAATTTTCTTATCGGGAGTTATGATTTCCAAATACATGTAGATGTCTTTTTTGGTAAAATAGTTGGCATTTAGGCGTTAGCCTCTGCCATCATTTTCTCTCCTTTAGCAATAGCGTCTTCTATTGTTCCTACCAGGTTAAAGGCCGCCTCAGGCAGATGGTCGAGTTCGCCATCCATGATCATGTTAAAGCCTTTGATGGTGTCTTTGATGTCTACCAATACACCCTTCAGACCTGTAAACTGCTCAGCCACATGGAACGGCTGCGAGAGGAACCTCTGCACCCTTCTGGCACGGTGAACTACCTGCTTGTCTTCGTCAGAAAGCTCCTCCATACCGAGGATAGCAATGATGTCCTGAAGTTCTGAATACCGCTGAAGGATCTCCTGTACGCGTCGGGCAGTGTTATAGTGCTCATCGCCTACGATCTCAGGATCAAGGATTCGCGAGGTAGAATCCAGCGGGTCCACTGCCGGATAAATACCCAACTCCGAAATTTTTCTTGAAAGTACGGTAGTAGCATCCAGGTGAGAGAAGGTAGTAGCCGGTGCAGGGTCGGTAAGGTCATCCGCCGGCACGTATACTGCCTGTACGGAGGTAATGGATCCGTTTTTCGTAGACGTAATCCTTTCCTGCATGGCCCCCATCTCGGTGGCCAGTGTAGGCTGATACCCCACGGCAGAAGGCATACGACCTAGAAGTGCGGATACCTCAGAGCCCGCCTGCGTGAACCTGAATATATTGTCAACAA
>CAYUJK010000218.1:0-6513 GCA_964444895.1 uncultured Roseivirgaceae bacterium | reverse complement strand
CTCGTTCGGTAATACCTCCCTCAAAAGCGGATGCAAAGGTAGAAATCTTTGGTATCCGTGTCAACTTAATTTCAATAAAAAATTTGAGATTTTTCTAACTGACTAAAAATCAACACTATCGAATAGCTTCTATCGCCACATTCCCGCTCTTCCTTCTGAAAGGGACGACAAAGGTAGTGCATTGAATTCATTATCCAAAGGAATCTTGCGCAATAAATTTACTTTTTTTGCCACCCGCTTTTCTTAAGCACTGGCACGGTACTGCAGGGCTCTCCGTACATTAAACTAATCACATACGGAGCTAGTAGAAACGACACCTCAAGAAAGGCTGATTCAGGTATCTCTATTTTTCCACAACCCTTAATTACTACCTTTTTGTCTCTGTAATTCTCCGGATCGATTTTCAGAATGTTTTCCCTGAAAAGTTCTCGTTCCAAGCTCTCTAAATTTCCAAAATAAACGCGCTGGGCTATTCCTGCCAGCCGGGTAGCGACCAGCATATAGGCCCACTTGGGAATAATAACGTCTTCTGAACAATAAACAGCTACGTATTTACCAGTATACTGAGTCCAGTCGTGTTCTTTTACAAACTCCCGAAATGATTTTTCGCGCAAAAGGAACCCGTTTTCAAGATTATGCTTCAGGTCAATCAGCACTCTTTCTCCCGGCGAATAAAATTCTTCGAGATCGATGGTTTCTAACGCACTTGTCGCTACTTTATTTACGATGGTTTCTTCCATTAGCTTTTATACTAAATTTTTGCCTGAAGGCTTTTTCGCGATGAACTCCTTAAGGTAGTACGGCTCGAAATAGGCGAGGTTTTCAAAAATACCTACTTCTAAGCTCCGTGTAGCCAATAGCCCTATATGCTTTGCATTCGGGTGAATTTCTTCGATATACACAACGTTCGGATGCCGAATTACGGAGCGGCATTTTTCTGCTCCATCGCCAAAAAGATAAAGCGTTTGATCTCGATATTCCGAAAATGCGTCTTCGTCAACAATCACAGACTGCACCTGTGAAAGCTCATCAAGATGCTCGTTGAATACCTGACAATACACTTCCATTCTGCGGGCATCAATCATCGGGCATAAGTAGCCCGGTGGCAAGTTACGCTGCTTTACCTCCAGCGCCATTGACTGCAAGGTGCCCACTCCAATTAGCATAATTTGATGAGCGTAGCAAAGACCCTTGGCCAGCGATACTCCTATGCGGAGGCCCGTATACGAGCCAGGACCTCTGGAGACTGCTACCGCATCTAAGTCTTTGGGAGATATCCGCAGCTCCGCGAGCATGTCGTTCAGCGCCACGCCAAGCACTTCGGAATGCGAGCGCTCTACCTGGCATTCTCGGTAAGCCAAAAGCTCACCATCGGAATGAAAAGCCAGCGAGCCTACTTTGGTAGTAGAAGATTCAATACTTAATACCGCAGGCATCTTTGGCTGGTATTAGTGGGTCACTTTGACCAAAACCTCGTCGTACTTTCCGTTGGCATTTAGGACAGCAACAGCCTCCTGCAATTGAGAATCGTTGTCAAATCCAGCTTCTATGCCTCCTTTATTAAGGTAATACCTGGCCACTATCTCCTCTTTCAGTACGCCCTTTATTTCGTCAGAAAACTGCCTCAGGTCCTGCTCCTTGTTGTGCTGAACCTCTCCCTTCAGGCGCTCTATTTCGTCTTTAATGTTGTCGTAATACTTTTCTTTTTTTGCCATCTCCGTCAGCGTCTCGATGGTCTTCTCCACCCTGGTTTCGTAGTCGTAATCTTTATCGGACAACCACACGACAAAGTCTTCAAATTGTTGGTCCGAAATGCTGAATTCTGACGGAGTACCAACTTCCGGGTTCTGATAGAAAAAAAGTGTGGCGTAGTCGAATATCAAGCCTTTGGAAACAAGACTCAACGTGATCGGTGCAAACATCTTTCTGCTTGCGTCTATGTCAGGATCTACCCCACCTCCATCATATACTACTCTTCCGTTAGAAGTCTGGAAAGCTATTTTGAGCGAGTCCGCAATTTTACTCACACTTCCATCAAGATTCTTTTCGCTATAGTTGATAGCCTGTATGCAACGTCCGCTCGGGATGTAGTATTTTGCCGTAGTGACCTTCAATTGGGAGTTGTAGGTGAGTGGCCGGGTAGCTTGTACCAACCCTTTACCAAATGTTTTTTCGCCCACCAGTACGCCTCTATCATAGTCTTGCACCACTCCGGCGACAATTTCTGCCGCCGATGCGCTTCTGGATGACACAAGGACAACAAGGGGAATCTCGGAGTCAGTAGCGGGGTTTAGCGTACGATACGTTTTGTTCCAATCGGTTATTTTTCCTTTGGTGCTTACCACTTCCTTCCCTTTGTCTACAAAAACATTTGCTACGTTTACTGCCTCTACCAATAATCCGCCCGGATTATCTCTCAAATCCAAGACAATCTTTTTCGCGCCGGTTTTCTTCAACTCTTCCAGTGCGTTGGCGACTTCTTTTCCTGCTCCCTGGGTAAAGTCGGACAGTTGAATGTATCCAATATCGTCCGTAACCATACCGTAGTAGGGTACATTGTCGATTTTAATTTTTTCACGAACCATGCTAACGGTAATTGGCTCGGCAACACCATAGCGTTTGATGGTGATGGTAAGGGGTTTTTTTGCCTGACCCTTGAGCAATTGGCTGATCTCAGCGGTGGTTTTCTCCGATACATCAATGCTGTCTACCATCAAGATTTCATCACCAATTTTAAGACCTGCTTTATGGGCCGGAAATCCTTCGTAGGGCATTATCACCACGTTTTTATCGTTGTTCTTGCCAATCAGCGCCCCGATGCCGCCATACTGCCCGGTAGTCATGGTACGATAATCTTCGATATCGTCTTCAGGAATATAATTGGTGTAAGGATCCAAAGACGCCAGCATAGCGTCTATGCCTACTTTCATTAGCTGCGATGGGCTCACTTCGTCTACGTAGTAGGCATTTACTTCTTTAAAAAGTGTAGAGAAGATATCCAGGTTTTTAGTAATCTCAAAATACCGTTCATTGGGGGTATCAAATGATACAAATGCCAAGCCCACTACCAGCGTCAGGCCCAATACTATTTTTTTCATGTTTCGAGTCTTCATCTTATCTCCGAAATTATTTTCTGTTAACATTTTTCAAACGTCGCAAAAGCTTGATTAGTTTAGGTTCTATCTCAGAAAGCGGTAAAACCAATTTACTAATATAGACAATTGCCAGGCAATAGTAAACTTGTTCGCCTTCTGCGTTGATGAGGGGCTTGTTTAGTCTGTAAGCTTCGCGCAACCTTCGCTTTATTTTATTACGGTCTACCGCACTTTTGAAGATTTTCTTAGGAACAGAAAAAAGCACCTGATGACCGGTGATTTCTGGAAGGGGCAGGTAGTAAAGTTTGATAGGATATAAAAAAAAAGAGGAACCATTGCTGAATAGTTCCTTTATCCATTTCTCTTTTCTGAGAATTTCAGATTTTTTGAGGGTATATCTTAATTTTTCATCGCCATCATGCATCTCATCAGATTCATGGGTGATTGCTATTTGCCTCTTTTTTCGTCGGAAACAGTAAGTTTTTTTCTTCCTTTTGCCCTTCTTCTTGCCAATACAGCCCTACCGTTTACAGAAGACATCCTTTCTCTGAATCCGTGCTTGTTTTTCCTTTTTCTTACCGAAGGTTGAAAAGTCCTTTTCATTGTTAATTATTTTTAATTCGTTGTGTCGAATGAATAATGGGCTGCAAAGATAAAATGCTTTTCTCTAAAAAAAAAGGAGGGGGAGAAAGAATGTTGAAAAGTTATTTTCACCTTTATTCACTGCCTATATATATTTTTTTTGTTTCTACGATTTGATTTTCACTTGCAATATTGACAATATAAAACCCCGATCTAATCGCATTTAGTTCGATGTTGTTCCTTCCTTCCTTCAATGCGTTAGTTTCAAACACTTTCTTTCCCAATAGATCAAAGACATATAGGTTCGAAACATCATTCCATTCTGTTCCTGAGAAGTCAACGATTAAATTTTTCCCCACCTCATAAATCACAATTTGACTATTGCGCCCCACTCCCAAATCTGTTATTAACAAAGTTTGCGCCGTATTGGAATACGACGATTCACCTGCAGGATTGAAAGCTTTTACCCTGTAGAAATAGTTCGTTTCGCCAGAAGAAGATGCAGTAAAAGAATAATTTTCCGTATTAGAAGGCAGTTCTGAAAATACTTCAAAACCGGAATCAGAATTGAGCGATCGTTCAATTATATGCCCTTCTTCAGTTTCCGAATTATCAACCCAACTCAATTCAATCTGAAGGTTGGCTCTTGCAGAAACCATCAATTCAGTTGGAGCATTTGGAGGGTACAGAATGGTGGTTGCCTCTGCCTCACTTCCTACACTGTACCCGTCTTTGTTAAAAGCGTAGATGGAATAGTAATACTGAACATTTTCCAGGAGCCCTGTATCAAAATATTCAGTAGTGTTTACTCCGACGGTATCTATGGGTAAGTAATTAATGACATCTGCATAAGATCTCAATACTATAAACCCTGATTCATTTTCAGAATCATCAGACCAACTCAACTTTATCTCACTATTTGACAGGGCCTCTGCCGCCAAATCCAACACTGGCTGGGGTAGGTCTCTACTTGTAAATCCCGATCTTAGCGCATTGCCTGAGTTTCCATATTCATTGTAAGCATACACCCTATAATAATAGCGGGTATTAGACTTTAAACCGGTATCTGTATAGTTCACGAAATACCCCGCGTTAGCACTAAACTCCACCGTGTCAATCACCTGATAATCTGATTCATCGGATTCTGATCGTTCTAAGACAAAGCCTTCTTCATTATCCGCGTAATCAACCCATCTGAGTTTGATCTCAAAGGGAGTAGTTTCCTGAAATGTTAAGCTCTGAGGAGCATTTGGAGGTCCGGGTGTTCTTGCCACTGCTACATTAGAATATGCTGAATGATCATTTCCTGCTAAGGCTCTTACGCGGTAGTAGCAATAAGAATTTTCCGGTAATCCGTTATCCTCATAGATAGTAACATTAGACCCGACAGACGCTATTTCTATGAAATTCGAATTGCCATTGACAGATCGTTCAATAGTAAAACCGGATTCCTTATTGCTATTGTCTGTCCATTGAAGGGATATGGTATTATCGTTTAACAATTCAGCGGATAGTTCAGTCGGGTGGGTTGGTGCAGAGGGATTGTACATCCAAAGATCGTTTGCGCCACCGCCATCGGTTGTACCAGAACCTAAGTATGCGCGACCATCGACAACAAAAGCTATGGCGTTCTCTCTCCCTCCCCCGTTAAAATCAGCTTTCCTGATCCAAGTATCCGTTGAAGGAGTGTATTCCCAAACTTCCTTTTTCTTCTGCCAACTTCCGGTACAAAGGTAAAGTTTGTCGTCAAGCACAAATCCGCTTGCTCTCTGATTGTTATAAGGTATTTGTGCCTTTTGTTGCCACTCATCTAACGAAGGGTCATATTCATAGATATATCCTTCAGAAGTGATGTCACACACATATCCTTTCCCATCCAGGCTAAAAGCAGTGCCAATCCAGACATTATTCGCTGTAGAAGGACAATCTGCTATCGGAGTCCATGAGTCGTCTGTTGGATCATATTCCCAGAAGTCTTTTAACCCTGTATCCTGTCCAAACCCGACATAGGCCTTATCGCCAATGACAAATTCGACGGCTCCATACCTGGGCGTTCCTTGAAAATCACCTTTTTGAACCCAGTCATTAGCCACTGGATCAAACTCCCAAAAATCTGAGTAGGCCTCCCAACTACTTCCTGGCTTAGTTCCCATTCCCACATAGCCTTTATTTCCGATCACGAAATCGTTTTGATAATACCGCTCCCCTCCTTCAAAATCTGCAACCTGCGTCCATACATCCTGCTCTGTATCGTACTGCCACATATCTTGCGCAAAGATACCAAAGGTATATCCCATGCCATAGTATACTTTGTCGTCAATTACCATACATACCGCACTGTACCTCCTTGTACTACCGGGTAAATCGTTCTTTCGCACCCAGCTACCACCTTCTACTGGAACCGCAGATTTTTCATTGGAATACTCTCCTGTCGCCAAATTTCCATAGGCCCTCACCCGGTAGAAATAGGTATTCCCCTCTGTCAATCCAAAATCAGAAAACGATACGATACCGGCATCAACCGAATCAATTACCTGGTAGTCAGAATTATCTCCAGTGGATCTTTCTATTATAAAACCCTCCTCGTCAATAGAATTATCGATCCAGGTCAAGTTCACCCTGTAAGGTCCCAGCACACCAGCCTCCAAATCCGTAGGCACTTCCAGATAATCTGGTATATTTACATAAGCCTGACTTGAAAAATCGGAATCTACCAGGTCTCCCAAAGCTTTTATTTTGTAATAATAATAGCCATCTGCGACTGTGGTTGTATCCATGTAAAGACTTGTGTTGGCGGGCAATTCAACTAACTTTTCATAAGCATCTGATCCCCTTT
>CAYUJK010000217.1:0-6520 GCA_964444895.1 uncultured Roseivirgaceae bacterium | reverse complement strand
GCCGAGGCAAAGAGTGTGCAAGAGATCCTGGAGCGCAATGGTATCCGCAATTATGAATTGGTAGAATTTAAACTCAGCGGCACAGAAAAAATCATCCGCTTCTTCCTCAACCCCTTTATCAGCGGCATCCTCATTTTGATCATTATTGGCGGCATTTATTTCGAATTGCAGACACCTGGCGTGGGCTTTCCCCTGGGAGCGGCCATCGTGGCGGCTATTCTTTACTTCGTTCCGTATTACCTTACCGGACTGGCCGAGCACTGGGAAGTGCTACTTTTCTTTGTAGGCGTACTGCTACTGATGGTCGAGATATTTGTGATACCGGGATTTGGAGTAGCCGGTATCTCTGGTATCGTGCTGATGTCGGGGTCGTTTATTTTGGCCATGCTAAATAACGACGTGTTTGATTTTTCTTTCGTGGGAATGGGTGACATCATCGCAGCGGTGACCACTACATTTTCAGCCATCGTACTGGGGATTGTCCTGATGTTTTTCGGAGGGATGAAGTTAGTGGAGTCGAATGTGTTTAAAAAAATTGCTCTTACTGATGTGGCCGACAGAAGCCAGGGATACACCTCCCGGTTTCATGACAAATCGTACCTGAACAAAACCGGTACCACCTATACCGTGCTGAGGCCGAGTGGCAAGATCATCATTGACAACGAAATCCTGGATGCCTATACTCGTGGCGAATTTATTGATAAGGATAAGGAGGTTATCGTGATCGACGAAAGCGGCACCTCGCTTAAAGTAAAAGAAGTAAAAAGTTAGCATGCAAATATTGGGAATCATTCCGGCGCGGTATGCCTCTACCAGGTTTCCCGCAAAAGCACTTGCCGACATCAGCGGCAAGCCGATGGTGCAGCACGTATATGAGCGTGCGGTGCGTAGCAGCAGGTTGAGCCGCGTCGTTGTCGCCACTGACCATCCGCTGATCTATGAGGCTGTGGCGGCATTTGGAGGGGAGGCCATTATGACACGCGAAGACCATCCCTCGGGCACCGATCGATGCTACGAGGCCTGCGTAGCCACCGGGAAACAATTTGACTATGTGCTAAATATCCAGGGCGATGAGCCGTTTATCAAACCGGAACAGATTGATGAATGTGCCGCTTTGCTGGATGGCGCCACGGAGCTGGCTACGATGGTTACGAAGTTTACGGACGCAGATTCATTGTTTAACCATAATACGGTGAAAGTGCTCTTTAACACCCGCTATGAGGCCATCTACTTCAGCAGAGAAGTGCTGCCCCACTTGCGCGGAATAGACAAAAGCGACTACCTCCGGTATCATACATTTTACAAGCACGTGTCGCTGTATGCGTATCGTGTAGACGTGCTGGAGAAAATCACCCGGCTACAGCCTTCTTCGCTGGAGGAAGCCGAAAAACTGGAACAGCTCAGGTGGCTGGAAAATGGGTACAAAATTAAGGTTGGAGTTACGGAACACGAGTCTTTCGGAATAGATACCCAGGAAGATTTGCAGAAAGCATTAAGACATTATTCATTGATTAAATAACATAAAACAACACGAATGATTATGAAAGGCATTGCTTCACTGTTGTTAACAATATGGTTTGCCGCAACAGCTCAGGCACAAAACGGCTATACTATTCAGGTAAAAATAAAAAATACGGTAGATACAGTAGCCTACCTGGGGTATCCCTATGGCGACAAAAAGTACGTACAAGATACCGCTCGCGTGCAAAAGGGGGGCATGTTCACATTCCACAAAAAGGACACCCTCGAAACAGGTATTTATTTTGTCTATACCCCCAACAACATTTACTTCGAAATCATCGCTGACAACCAGGAGATATACCTGGAAACCGATACGACCGACCTGGTGAAAAACCTGAAAGTGAAAGGCTCCCAAGGCACACAACTGTTTCGCGACTTTCAGCTCTTTATGAAAAACAGCCAGCAGGAAGCAGGGGCCATCAGCGAAAAAATGAAGGCAGACAAAGCCAATGAAGAACAATACCGGGAACAGCTGCGCGCGCTTGATAAGAAGGTGAAGGACTACCGGCAGCAACTTATTGAAAACAACAGCGACCTATTTGTAGCCAAGCTGATCAAGGCCACCGTTGATATAGAAGTGCCGGAAGGCCCCAAAGACAGTGAAGGCAATGAACTGGACCCGACGTTTCGGTATCAGTATTACAAAAGCCACTTCTTTGACAATGTCGACTTTTCTGAACCCGGAATGTTGCGCACCCCGATATTTCACCAAAAAATCACGGAGTACCTGGATAAACTCACCTACAAGCACCCAGACTCAATCGTGAAGGCAGCCCATTTTATTATTGAGAAGGCGCGTGCAAACAAAGAAGTTTTCAGGTATTGTGTAGTTTCTATTTCCAACAAGTACGAGACGTCCAATATCATGGGCATGGACGCCGTGTTTGTAGACCTGGCGCAGAAGTACTACCTCACCGGGCAGGCGTACTGGGCAGATGATGAACTGGTAGAGAAAATTGGCAAAAGGGTGCGGGAACTCAAGCCGCTGATCGGTGATAAGGCGCCAGAGATAATTGCCCTGGATGTAGATGAGAATCCGGTATCTATGTACGCCATTGATGCAGACTATGTAGTGTTGTATTTTTACGACCCGGACTGCGGCCACTGCAAAAAGGAAACCCCCAAGCTGCAAAAGCTATACGAAACCAAGCTGCTGGACATGGGAGTGGAGGTTTTCGCAGCCTCTACCAATACCGACATGGAAAAATGGGAGAAATTTATTGACGACCATAACCTCACTTTCATTAATGTGGCCGATCCGTATACCCAGTCAAATTTCAGGGCAGACTATTACGTAGACAGAACACCCAAGCTGTTTGTAGTAGACAGAAACAAAAAGATCATAGCAAAGAGACTGGAGATCGATCAGTTAGAAGACTTCATCAGCAAGCAAAAAGAACTTAGCAAGGCCAACTGAGCCCGTTGAAATCCCCCAAAATGGTGTGAGAGCAGCTTATTTCCGATGTAACTTTTTATAGTTAAATAATAATTGTATTATTGGAAGATTTATTTGAATTTTACATCGGTGGTTTTGAGAAGTATTTTATCAGCTTTTTTTAAGCTGATTTCTTTTGTAATTTATACTTCTTTCATTTTTAAACTTTAGACAGGAGTCCTGCATTGAAAGCTGTTCAGGAAAATTTACGAGCCAATACTGACTGGTTGTTTGGCGATCAGGTGTTGATCGATGACCTTGAGTTGTCAGTCAGGCAGCTCTTCATTGAGGAGCATAAAGATGAGCTGCCTTACTACTCCGAATATTTTTTGATAGGAACTAATATTCTTGTGGCGGTATCCTCTGGCACACCCAGCGTAGAGGACATAAGCACTGAAATTAAAAAGCTTCGGGAATACCTGGTGAGCATAGGGGAAGACAAATACTACTTTATCTGGGACATTTCGAAGGTAAAAACGCTGAATGCAAAGATCAGGAAAAAGATTATTGATGAAAAAGCCAAGCTTGACCCGTTTTGGCATTACCAGTACCTGGTGGTGGGTGGCACACTCAAAATGCTGTTTAAACTCTACCTGATCGTACATCCGGAAAAGGTAAAGAACTCCGGCGCCACTGCCTCGATTGTGTCAGCCTTGAAGTTGATCCTCAATCAAAAGGAATACAAGCGCTTTTCAAATAAATACGTGGCGCCATTCCATAGCTCTGAGCAGTCGCTCAGCAGCCTTTCCAAAGAGGAGCTTATCGCAACGGTGCTGGATATGGAAAAGCGACACAATGAACGCACACTACAGATACTCAACGCGATAGGGAAGATATCGTGGGATGCGGCTTTCAAGCCAGTGTCCGTCAGGGTGCAGGACAGCGACCCGTACTTCGACCTCATCAATGTGATTAACCTTATCCAGCATGATGTGTATGATATCATTTCCGAGCTGGTGGATCTAAACCAAAACCTGGAGCTAAAAGTAGCTGAGCGCATTGTGGACATCATTGATAAGGAATCTAATCTGAGGTCTATTCTTGACAATGCAGACAGTGAAACCTGGCTGGTAAACAGTCGCTATGAACTCATCGATTTTAATCACCTTTTCTACCAGTCGTTTGTTAATAAAAATGGCGCTACACCCGAAATCAACAAAAACATCCTTGATCTCATACCCGAGGAAGAGGAGCGCGAAAAATGGCGCCTTCGGTACGACGCCGCACTCAGGGGGCGCTGTGGCATATACATCGACGAGGTAAATGACAAGGGCACATTGAAAATACAGGAGGTGAAAACTTCGCCCATCAAAGAAGTGGGTAAGATCAAAGGTGTTTCCATATTTGTAAAAGACATCACGGATCTTAAAAAATCAGAACTGAAGCTCATCCAGAAAAACCGAGACCTCGAAAAGGTCAATAGTGAGCTGGATAGCTTTGTGTACCGCGTATCACACGATCTTCGGGCGCCGCTTACATCCATCCTGGGATTAATTAACCTGCTGAAGATTGAGAAAGACCCTGAGAAGCTCTCCTACTACATCAGCCTGCAAGAGAAAAGCGTGAAAAAGCTCGATGATTTCATCCAGGATATTATCAATCTCTCGCGTAACTCGCGGCAGGAAATAGCGGTGGAGAAAATTGACTTTGAAGCATTGGTGAAGTATATCATTGAAGGACAACACTTCTCACAATATGCGGACGTGATCGAAAAGCGCGTTTTTCTGGATGTGAAATCAGATTTCTATACTGATAAAAAGCGTTTGGGAATTGTGCTGAACAACCTGGTCTCCAATGGCATCAAATACTGCAATGCGCGGCACGAGGAGCCGTACATTGAAATAAAGGTGCATGCGGATGAAGAAAAGGCAGTGATAGAAGTAAAAGACAACGGAATTGGTATTTCCGATGACCATATCAATAAAATATTCACCATGTTTTACAGGGCAAATCATGACAACTCCGGATCAGGTTTAGGCCTTTATATCGTAAAAGAAACGGTGGATAAGCTATACGGAAGCATCTCGGTGAAATCGCAACTACGACAGGGTTCTACCTTTAAAGTAACGCTCCCCAATCTAAAAGACTTTGCCGGCCTGAAGAGCTAAGGCCGTTATCTTTTTTGAAAGCAAATAAAAATTTATTTAGGCTTCAGGTTTTTTATCAGGTCCTTTTTTGTCGTTGCTCTTGGCTTTTACGGCATCTCCGTCTTTCAGTTTCTTCGAAACCACAACAAAGGGCCCCGACACTATTTCGTCCCCTTCGTTCACGCCTTCTAATATTTGAATGTTGTCAAAATCGCTGACACCCGTTTTCACACTGGTTTGTCGCGCAACACCATCTTTTACAACAAACACGATTTCTTTACTTGCCCCCGGCTCTTCTTTTGGAGAGGGTGTTTCGGTTGTTTCTTCTTGTCCTTCAGTCTCTTCCACCTTGGGCATATCTTCACGGGTGGTGACGGCCGCCAAAGGCACCGAAAGCACGTTGTCTTCTACTTTTGTGATAATGTCTACGCTGGCAGTCATTCCGGGTCTGAATGGTGATACTCGTTTGTGAGTTTCCATAAGGTCTTCGTACGACTCGTTGAGGATTCTGATTCGCACTTCAAATTCGGTCACCGCGTCGGGAGAAGTTTTGTCGTTTGCTGTATTGGCTATCTGCGTTACCACGCCCTTGAACTTTCTCCCTGATTGCGAATAGGCGTCCACGTCGATAACCGCACTATCGCCCAGCGATACCCGAATGATGTCATTTTCATTAACATCTACGCGGGCTTCCATGTTTTCCAGGTTTGCTATGCGCAGCATCTCGGTTCCAGTCATCTGTGCTGTACCTACTACACGCTCGCCCAGCTCCACGCTAAGCTTTGATACCGTACCCGAAACTGGCGCAGTGATGGTGGTGAAACGCAGGTTTTCCCGGGCCTCTCTCACGCCAGCCTCAGAGCTTCTGATGATATACTCTGCCGCGCGAACACTTTGAATGGCAGCACTGTAGTTGCTTTTGGCTACTTCGTAGTTGGCCTTGGAGATCTCAAAGTCGGAATCAGAGATCACTTTTTCCTTGTGAAGCGTTATGTTGCGCGACTGCGCCAGGCTGTCCTTGATGAACTGTGCCTTTGCACTCTCCAACTGTGCCATGGAGTTGGCAAGGTTGGCTTTTTGTTGGTTTAGGTTGGCAATGGCTCGTTCCAGGTTTGATTGGTAAAGGTCGGGCCGGATCTTTAGAAGGAGATCGCCTTTTTGCACCGAATCACCTTCCTCTACATTCAGTTCAATAATTTCCCCCGATACATCCGGGCTTATTTTAACCTCGTTTACAGGTTGTACCATACCGCTGGCACTTACCTTTTCTACTATCCGGTTTTTCTGGGCAGTTGCCGTTTCCACCTCTATTTCGGTGCTTTTCCCAATAAACCCTTGCTTTTTGCCGATGACGGCTACTAATATCAACAGCACCACTATGCCGCTGAGAATGTATATGAGCTTGTTGCCGGATTGTTTTTTAGTCATTATTCATCTAAGGTTATGGGTTTTCCGAGATAAAAATCGAGGACTTTCA
>CAYUJK010000216.1:0-6540 GCA_964444895.1 uncultured Roseivirgaceae bacterium | reverse complement strand
CGAAATAGCTCACTTGCCCCGTCCTTTAGGGCGGGGTTTAGAAATGGCACCCTCCCCCCTTTTTTACCCCAAAAGACAAAAGGGCTAAAGCCCTGGTTGATGGAAATATTCAACTATCCGCGCCCTGAAGGACGCGGCAATGGATAGCATCTCTGCTGGGGGAAAACTGGCTCCGCCATAGAGTCAATACTGGAATATCTTGCCTACGGAGATAATGTAACGGATTTGTTATAAGTATTTCAGGAACTAAGAGGGCAGGTATTTTTTTATGACTTCGTTATCGGCAGTCTTCGAAGCCTGAACTTGTCTTTCTCTATCATTATGATAGCTCCTCGCTTGAGTTCTTCTTGTGTGTGAGAAAGGATTTGGCGACAAGTTTTCTCCATAACATCTTTTGTCAGCGGCTGTATGCGAAATATAATGACTGAAGGGCCAGAAGAGCCACTCACCGCCAATAGCTCTCCGAAATCTAAATCGTGCGTGACAATAATCCGTTTGTTTTCTAAAGCGTACTCGCAAATTTCCCAATCTGACTTTCCATTAAAGCCACTTTCTGCTCCAGTTACAACAAAATGGTTGAGCCCTTTAAGGAAAATTGCAAATGACCTGGGAATATTACTATCCAGAAAAAAATCCATTACGAAGTTTGCCCCAGGTTGAGGTATTTATCCTGCATCATCCGGGCAGAAAAAGCAAGCGCCTCCAATACATCCGCTTTCGAGAGAAAAGGGAAATCTTCTAAAAGTTCTTTAATAGACATGCCGGAAGAAAGGTATTCCAATATACTCGATACAGGCATCCTCGTACCGTCAATTCGAGGCTTACCAAAGCAAATTTCTGGATTAATGCTGATACGCTTAAATTCGGGATGTTTAATTTCCATAAAACAAAAATACGCAAAATTGGCTTTTCCTGCTAATGTCGTGTCTTACAATATGGCTTTTTAGTAGGTGTGGTACTTTTTACTCATAGAGTCGAGATTCTATACAGACGAATCTCCACTTTACGCTATTCTTATCACAAAGCCTCAACCATACCTATGACTTGATCTCCCGCCGAGCGGGACAGGGCCGCATTAAGGCATCACTTATATCTTAATGTCTCCATCCCACTTCGCTATCGTGATTTGCCCGCTTATTCATATCGCAAACTCTCAACTGGATTTCTAACCGCTGCTTTATACGATTGAAAAGAAACCGTCAGCAACGCGATCCCCAATGCCAACGCCCCCGCCAGCGCAAATATCCACCAGCTCAGCCCGGTTTTGTAGGCGAAGGTTTCGAGCAACTGAGTCAGCAAATACCAGGCAATGGGACAAGCGATAAGGAAAGCAATGACGACCCACTTGAAAAAGTCCCAGTTTAGCAACATCAACACTTCAAAGGTTCTGGCGCCATTCACCTTTCTCACTCCTACCTCCTTGGTGCGTGCACGGGTAGAGTGGTAGGTGAGTGCTGTGATACCCACTACTGCAAGCAACAGCGCTATGATACTGGTAAACTGAAAGGCATTCGTTAGCCGTGCTACCTGCTCCAGGTAAGCCTCTACTTCTTCATCTGTAAACCGGTATTCAAAGGGGAAGGA
This sequence comes from uncultured Roseivirgaceae bacterium, assembly GCA_964444895.1. Lineage (GTDB taxonomy): Bacteria > Bacteroidota > Bacteroidia > Cytophagales > Cyclobacteriaceae > CAJXNP01. Next base: position 4,956 of record CAYUJK010000216.1, on the reverse strand, counting down.
AGGGGAGATATTTTTGATCACCTTCTCTATTTTGGCGATCGTATGATCATACTTTTCCGGGTGGATACTCACATAGAGAAATTTGGTAAACCCTTGGTTATCCGGATTGGCATAAAAGACCATGGGCGCAATTTTATTATACAGAAAATTGTTTTGAAAATCCTTTACAACCCCGATGATTGCGCATTCCTGTCCCCAAAAATTCAGGTACTCTCCTACCGGATTTTTGAAACCCAACATTTTCGCGGCAGATTCATTGATGAGTACGGCTTGCTTTTCGTTTAACCGGTTTCGCAAAAATGGGCGTCCCTGGAGAACATCCATCCCAAATGTCTCTGTATAGCCGTCTGTCGTAATCACAAAGCTCATACTTTCATCGCGTTGCTCCCCCTTTTCATCGGTCCATTTTATACCAAAATTATGCGAAATACCCACGGGAAGTGCAGAAGCTGCAGAAGCATTTCGAACCGCCGGGATTTTCCTGAGCTCTTCTAAGAGTAAGTCGGAGTTTCCTTTTAACTCATCCGAAAACGGCAACTGTATTACCCATTCATTGTTAAACCCCAGGGGCATTTCGGTCATAAACCGATATTGGCGGCTGGTCGTCAAAGTGGCGACGATGAGTATTATGGAAATAACAAATTGAAAAGTGACCAACGCTCCTTTGCTGCGCATACTTACAGTCGACTTTTTATTTTGCAGAAGCGATATCGTGGAAGACCTGGAAAGGATAAGTGCCGGGTAGAAGCCGGCAAAAACGGTGATGACTATCCATAACGCTACACAGCCAATGACAAAAAACGGTATGTTGCTCTGCAAAAAGGGTTGCAGGTCGGAGCCGGTAAGCCGGTTGAAAAGGGGTGTTCCAGAAATGGCCAGCACCACACCCAGCAAGATGGCTCCGAAACAAACGACCGCCGTTTCGAGGATAAGCTGGCGGCCAATCAGTAGACCGGACGCCCCCGTGATTTTTTTGACCGCAATCTCTGATGTCCTCTCATGCATCAAAGAGGTTGACATATTGATGTAGTTCAATACACTTACCAATAAAACAATTAAGCTGATGATAACTAAAATATAAGGGCCGTTCCCATAGTGCAGCCTGCGTTCTGCAATCGGCAGGGTGGAAAGTACAATTTGATCGGCGTCTTCACGGTCAGGTAAAATATCGCCGTAGAAATGCTTTATTTTAGCACTAAAGCCTGCAACATCTACATTTTCATGCAGCTTGATGTAGGGCTCCCCGTTTTGGTTTCCTTCCACCGTTGCCAGTAATTGTTCGGAATAAATGGTAGTAATAGGCGCCACTACAGAAAACTCAAACGTGACATAGTCGGGAATATCGACAACGCCTGAGACCGTAAAGGAGCGCTCATTGTTTAGTAAAAGTGTTTTGCCCAGAGCCGGCTCGGTTCCAAAATATTTTATGGCGGTCTCCTTTGACAAGACAATGGAATTAGGTTGGTTGAGCGCCGTTTCTCGCCTGCCTTCTGCAAAGGGATATTTCAGTATGGAAAACAAACTACTGTCGGCCACATAAAACGCATCTTCATCAAAGCTTGTGATGTCCCCCCTTTCATTCTTGTAAGAGACAATGCAATTGGCAGAATTACTGTAGTTCTCCGTACGCGAAAAGTATTGTATTTCGGAGAATTTCTCCGCCAGTAGCGGTGTGACACCGTAGCTCAGGTAGGTGCCTCCTTTGGCAAAGCCAGGTGTTTTTTTCACCAGATGGAATACGCGTTCGTGCTCGGGGATGCAGGTGTCATAAGAATACTCCTTGGCCACGTGTGTCATGACAAGGATTGCACAACAGAGCCCCATGGCCAAACCCAGCACATTGATGAGGGTGAAGGACATATTTTTTGCCAGAAAGCGTAGTGTTTTTGTAAGGTAGAGAGTTTTCATAGCGATCATCTTTAATGGAGCCTGGCATACAGAAATAGTGTACACCAGGTATAGGTCAAAATTACCATCTGATACCACTAAATTACCATACCGAAAATACAAATTACTGTTAATCAATAAATTACATAACAATAAAGCAAATATATGTCAAAATAATAGACATGAAAATGTCAACAAAGTGGACGTTTCGGCAATTCCCCTGATCCAATCATTCAATCACAGTTTGCCTTTTGGATTTTGTTTGGAGAGCTGTCCTTTTAGAACAAAATAGCTCAATTGCCCCGTCCTTCAGGGCGGGGCTTAGAAATTGGTAGCCCACCCTGAGGGCTTTAACCCTTTTGTTTTTGGAAATGAAAGGGTTGAAGCCCTGGTTGGATGGAGATATTCACCTGTCCGCGCCCTGAAGGACGCGGCAATGGATAGCATCTCTGTTGGGAGACGGCCAGTTCCATAACACCTATAAGGTTTTCGAAACCTTATAGGTGTGGTCTCCATCCAGTAGGATTTCATCTCGTTCCACTACTCATATCGTTAGGCTTCCATCCCGCTACGCTTCGCTATCGGGATCTCCGCATTAAGATACTACTCGTATCTTAATGCTTCGACAGGATTCCTCGTCGCCGCCTTCCAGCTTTGCCAGCTCACTGTCAGCAAGGCAATTCCCAAAGCCAATACTCCCGCCAGCGCAAAGATCCACCAGCTCAGCTCGGTTTTGTAGGCGAAGTTTTCCAGCCACTGGTTCATGGCATACCAGGCGACGGGTGTGGCTATTGCAAAGGCGATGGCTACCCATTTTACAAAGTCTTTGTTAAGTAGCGCCATCACTTCCCATACCTTGGCGCCGTTGACTTTGCGGATGCCGATTTCTTTGGTGTAAGAGATACTGATTTGCATCACCAGACCTAAAAGCCCCATACCTGTGATAAAAAATGCAATAATTGTAAATAAATTAATAGCCTGTCCCATTTTCTCTTCCTTCTTGTACATACTGTCAAAGACATCGTCATAAAACTTGTAGTTGAAAAACTCATCAGGGTATACCTCTTTCCAGACGGTTTTTATTTCACTCATTTGTTCCGGTAGATTGCCTTTAGAAAGTCTAAGGTTCAGAAAGAAGGTGGAGTTGGTGTAGTACAGTACAGTAGGGCCAATGGACTCATGCAACGAGCTAGAGCTAAAATCTTTCACAACCCCTATTATTTTATAGTCCATCACTTTTTGATTGGCATAGTCATCAGTATTTCTCCAGTCTTTAGACTTCAAATAAGCCTCATTTACATAACAAACCTTTTCCAGGTCACCGGCCTGAAAGTTACGTCCTTCTATAAGGGATATACCAAAGGTTTTAAGAAAATTGTCGTCTATTCCAATTGCGTAAATTTCCTCTCCCTCTTTTGTGTAATAATAGGCGGTGATAAAAGCGGGAGCGCCATAGCTCCAAGAGGCGCTTTTGACAAAAGACAGGTTTTCCATTTTCTGTTTTAAAGCATTGTTCTTATCAAATCCCGAAGGATCGATCAGCTGTAGTAAATGCTGCTTGTCAAATCCCAAGTCGTGGCTTTTTGTATAGGCTAATTGTTTTTGGATGGTCACAGCGCCAGTAAGTAGCACGATAGTTATTACAAATTGAAAAATGGGCAGTATGCTTTTGAATGTGGGTCTGTAGTGTGGCAATACCTTTTTTGAAAGCAGGTTTTTAATATCCGTTTTTGCAAGTACATATATGGGTACGTATCCACCGAGAATTATGATTAAGACGAAGGTGAGCGACATCAAAGCTAAAAACGGCCATGACAATATATGTGACAAAGCTATACCCCCGGAGAATACCGGGTTTACAATGGGAAGAAATGCCCATAACAACAATAGTGAAATCAAATAGACTAATAAAAATAAAACAGAAGTGTCAAATAAATAATGAAGGAAGATCTGTCTTTTGTTAGCGCCATTAAATAGTTGGAGACCAATACTTTTGATGTTCGAAAAGTGATAAGAAACGGTGAATTGGAGATTGTTAATAACGGATAGCAAGAGGATAACGCCCGCTATGGAAATTAATACTTTTAAGGTTGTCTTATTTCCGTGCCTGTTTCGCGAGTGTTCTATTTCCGGATTCAGATAGATGGCTCGCAAGGGTTGGAGACTTACTTTTCCGACAGTTGGCAGGCGAGAAGGTAAATTTCTATTGATCTTTTCAAATAGCGCTTCCGGGTTGACGCCCTCATCTACAACAACATAGTGATTGTGAAGATTGACTATTGTTTCATTTTTCCTGCCACGAAGAAATCGGAAATCTTCATTTCTGATGTTTACAATAAAATCGGCATGAAAACTGGATCTTAATGAAAATTCAGGAATGATGGCAGATACTGTCAGCATTTTCCCCAGAAAATCGACTTTTTGTCCCAAAGCCTCTTCATTGCCAAATAATATTTGAGCAGCAGAAGGAGTCAGAGCCACAGAGTTTTCTGTGGGCAGTATGTTTTCACTGCCGGCGTTGATCGTCTTAATGTCAAAGATTCTAAAGAAATCATTGTCAGTACTAATGAAAGACTTTGTGACAAACCGTTGAGAGGATGTCTTTAGTTCAAACTCATATTCTGATGACTGATAAACGGGCACTGCCTCTACAATCTCGGGGTAGTCATTAGATAGAATGTCATTGAGATGGTAGTCAATGCCTGCGTCATTATCGCTTTCCAGTACCCGGTAGGTGCGATTATGATGTGGGTAGCAGGTATCTACGGTCATTTCATTGTACACAAAAAGTGTGATATACATAAATGCGCACAATCCAACGGTAAAACTAAGGATATTTAGCCACATAAATTTTTCCCTGGACTTAACGCGTCTCAGCATTAAGAGTAAATTTCTTTTCAACATATTATTTATTGTTAAAAATCATATTTTAAAGCCTCTATCCAGACGGACCTTTGCCTTACGCTATTACTCCCACTTCAACGCCTCAATCATGCCTTCGGCTTGATGTTCGCCTTACGCTACTCGTAGCGAAGTGCTTCCATCCCGCTACGCTATCGGGATTTCATC
>CAYUJK010000215.1:3685-6550 GCA_964444895.1 uncultured Roseivirgaceae bacterium | reverse complement strand
AATAGAGGCAGGATTTATACGGAATTAGGGGTGTCAAATCCTGTTAAGGGATAAGTTTCAACATCTCGGGGAGTTCTTATCATAGTCCTCGGTGTGTCCAGGTCCTGTGAGAAAACCCATCCAACTGTTGTCGAATACCTTGCTATACTTCCCCGGCTCTCCACATAGCGCTGGCACCCTTTTTCGAAAAGTTCGTTTTATTTACAGGCAACGTTAGTGGCAGATTGATTGTATTGTAGAAGTGAATTGGGTTGAAAACCAACTTTTGTCATGGTTTTGCAACTTTGAATGGCATTTATTTGTAGAAATTGGCATCAAAGGCCCTTATTTAAATTCGTTCTAAATTGGAGAGAGCCATTCTTTATAAGTGGCTTGGAACTACAATTTTATAGAACTATAATTAATTTTGCATCTGGAAAAGAGGTATGAGAAATAAATTCAGATCCGTAAGTATTTCTTTTAAAAGCGCTCCTGTAAAGGTGAGGGAGATGGTGGCGCTTTCTGATGAGCAGAGTCTGAGCCTTCTGCACAAGATAAATGATGTGCTGAAAGTCGAGGATCTTTTTGTGCTTTCTACCTGCAACCGCACCGAAATATACTACAGCTCCACTGTTGACCTCAGCGAAGATATCATCAAGCTTTTGTCTGTCGAAAAGGGTCTTTCCGGTTCGGCAGCGCTTCGTGATTATTTTCTTACGATAAATGAAAGCAAGGCAGCCATCCGGCATTTGTTTCACGTGGCCATAGGGCTGGAGTCCCAGGTGGTGGGTGACTTGCAGATCATTAACCAGGTAAAACGAGCCTACCAAATGAGCGCCGATGCCAACGTAGCCGGCCCCATACTCCACCGGCTCATGCATTCCATCTTTTTTACAAACAAAAGGGTGGTGCAGGAAACGAGCTTCAAAGACGGAGCTGCTTCGGTATCGTATGCCACGGTAGACCTTGTGGATGACCTGGCAAGAAACATCATTAATCCACATATTCTTTGCATTGGAGTAGGGGAGATAGGCGCTGACGTAGTGCGAAACCTGAAAGAATTTGGGTTTGAGCATGTGACCATCGTAAACCGCACGCGCGATAAAGCCGACGAGCTGGGCGTAGAGTGCGGGTTTGGAACAGATGATTTTGAAAGAATTGATACTCTCCTTCACGAAGCAGATGTAGTGATCTCTTCCATCAGCACTGATAAACCCGTTATTACGGCAGAGATGCTCAAGCGCATCGACATACCGGGCTACAAGCACTTTTTTGATCTTTCCATTCCGCGCACCGTTGATCCCGAGGTAGAAGCCATACCCGGTGTATCGCTGCACAATATTGATCACATCAAGGCCAAAACAGACCAGGCATTGGAAAAGAGATTGGCCGCTGTAGACCGTGTTAAGGCCATTATCGATGAGAGCCTCATGGAGTTTAGCGAGTGGTCAAAAGAAACGCTGGTGTCACCCACGCTCAAGAAGTTTAAAAATGCCCTGGAAGATATCCGCCAGGAGGAATTAAAAAAATACCTGAAGAAGCTCGATCCTGAGCAGACCAAAGTGGTGGACGAAGTCACGAAATCCATCATGAAGAAAATAGTGAAACTGCCTGCCCTCAGCCTGAAGGCCGCCTGCAAGCGCGACAATGCCGAGACACTCGCCGATGTGTTAAACGAACTGTTTAACCTGGAAGAGCAGGTAGAGAAAAAGGCAGAATAGCGGATTTTTCCCAGAGAAGATCAACATCCTTTTTGTTTTTGTGCTACGGCACTCAATATTCCAACCCAAACCCAAATGGGAACAGCGGATTCTCAGAATCGTAGGGAACATCTTCCAGCTGTTTTTCCACCGCTTCTATAGAAGAGGGAATCTCGAAAGGGAGTTTTCCGGTGGGCTTCGCCCGGCCAAAGAGCACGTCCAATATAGCCTGATCGGTAGCCCCGAAATTGGCCACAATGGCGGCGGCATTTTCAACAATCTCGGGAAATACCGGCGGGCGCTCCATGTACATCACTACTACGCAGGGCTTTTGCGCCATCATTTCCAGGATAGGCTTTAGCTCGTTCTTTTTGAAGTGCAGCCGTCCCTGGTGGAAAAAGCTTTCCATCAAGCCTTCACGCGGCTCGTAGGGTACATTCAGCTTCAGGATAGCCACGTCGGCATCTTCAAGCCTTTCCACTACCTGCCCAAAGGTGTTTGCCACAGAAGTTTCGATGCCTTGTACGTACATTTTTGTGCCTTCTTTTATCGGCAGCGCTGCGGTTCCATTGATTTGCTTGTTGGTCAGTAGCACTTGCGATCTGACTTGCGATTCATAGCCTTTCTGAACAAACTCTCCTTGTCCGCATGTTGCGCTCACATTCTGCTCGTCTACGTAGGGAAACTCAAAAAGACCGAGTTGGAATTTCAGCCTGAGCAGTTTCCTCACCGATTGGTCAAGCCGGCTTTCGGTGGTCATGCCTTTTTCCACCAGCTTCACCAGTTGCTCGGGGATGTGCTCTCCGCCAAACTGATCAACCCCGGCGTCCAGGGCTTTTTTGATTTTCTCCAGCAGCGACAAGTTTTCCACTCCGTAGTCACGGGCGTCCATAAAGCTGTAGCCAAACAGCTCAATGGAGGAGAGAAGACCCCAATCTGTGCAAACGATGCCTTCGTAGCCCAGCGAGTCATAGAGAAGCCCGGTGATCACGTCTTTGTTAAAGCCAAAGGCCACTTCTTCCAGGCCTACGTTGTTCGGTATCGAGTAGTAGGGCATTATTTGCGAGGTGCCGGCTTTGATGGCGGCCTTGAATGGGATGAGGTGGTATTCAAAGTTGTTGCCCGGGTATACCTGGTCTTTCCCATAGCGAAAGTGAGCATCTTCGCCGTTCTTTTGCGGTCCTCC
>CAYUJK010000215.1:0-3585 GCA_964444895.1 uncultured Roseivirgaceae bacterium | reverse complement strand
CCGCATATAATGATCACCGGCGCAGGTATCCTGGAAAACATTAGGGCCATGAATGTGAGCACAATCACGAGGGTGTTGACGTAGTTGGCGTCAATGGGCTCGAAGAGCACAAAAGTAGCGGCGATCACCATACCTGCACTTGCGGCGTTGATGCCTTCAAGCGAGGCCTTTACAATCCGGTACTTCTTCAATTCATCCCAAAAACGGATCGTAAAATAGATCAGGAAGGTGCCAGGGAGGAATATGCCCGCCGTGGCCAGAAAGCTCCCCAATATTTCTCCACCAATTCCCAAATCGCGCATGCTAAGGGCGCCGAGGTAGGAGCAAAAAGCAAAAACTGGCCCTGGCACGGCCTGCACTACGGCGTAGCCGGTAAGAAATTCTTCCGAGGTCATCAGGTTTTTGTATTCTACGAACTCCGTGTGAAGCAAAGGAATGAGCACCTGGCCGCCCCCAAAAATCATGCTGCCGTTCCGGTAAAAGTTTTCGAATAGAATCACATGCCGGTCTTTAAAAATATGACCTAACAGCGCTACGGCAATAAGGACGGAAGCCCACAATATCAGGTTTGAAAAGTTGATTTTGAACTTGCCCTTTTCCACAAAAGGCTGATTTTTGAACTTGAAAGCCGTAAAAGCGCCACTGAGAATGAGGATAGCCGGCAAAATATAGGGCGAACCCACCTGAAAGGTAAGTATAGCGGAAATGATCATGATATTCACACCCATATAGCTCTTTACTACCTTCGTGCTGATGACAAAAGAAGCATAGGCTACAAAGCCCACGGCCATCGGTTGAATGTACTTGGCAAAATCAAGAGGAATGTCCGTAGCATGGAAGTGAGATACCAGCACGCCGAAAGCCGTCATAACAATGAAGGCCGGGAGTATCCACACGATTAAGGTAAGGTAGGCCAGGTTTGGCCCTCCTATTTTGAATCCCAGAGCGGTGATGATTTGTGTGGAGGTGGGGCCGGGTAGTATTTGACACAAGGCATTAAGCTCCAAAAGTTCATTTTCGCTGAGGTAAGCCCTTTTTTTGACCAGCCTTCGCAGAAATAAAGCAAAGTGAGCCTGAGGCCCCCCGAAAGCCGAAAGCGAAAGCAACAGTACTTCACGCAAAAAAATGAGATGCCTTATTCGTTGAACCAAAATGTATTCCTTTTAAAAAAGACAATCCCCGCAATATTAATTAAAATTAAACCCTAATAGGTAGATTGACTTTATTTTTCCTTGCTGATTTTCTAAATTTAGGATTCTATTCGTCCGCAGAAAATAAAATCCACACATAAATTTAAACACACAGAAACATGAAAAGAATTCCAATTTACTTATCTATAGTAGTGGCCGCTGCGCTGCTTTTCCAATGTAGCAACAAAAAGAGCAGCGATTCTGCCGCTGACGAGCAAGCTGAAGATACCGGCGTGGAAACTACCATTTCGCTGAGCGCCGTACCCGAATCTCCGGTGTACCAGGATGCCATTCTGCAGATGAACACACCCGAGGAAAACGGCACAACGGCAGATAACGCCGTAACTTTCTCCTATGAAGTAAAAAATTACACCCTCGCTACGCAAACTGCCGACGCCGACATCAAAATGTGTGCGAACTCTGCCGAAGGTCAGCACATACACCTCATATTGAACAACCAGCCGTACACCGCCCACTATGAGGCAGAGTTTGACATGGACCTTGAGAGTGGACACTATGTGGCCCTTTCGTTTTTGTCGAGGTCTTACCACGAGAGTATCAAAAACCCCGAGGCGTATGTGCTGCGGCAGTTTACCGTAGGCGATGTGGAGGCGGCCCCGGTGAACCTGAATGCGCCACACCTGTTCTACAGCAGGCCCAAAGGTACCTACTCCGGAGAAGATACCAGGAAGGTTTTGCTCGACTTTTACCTGGTAAATGCCGATCTCTCTAAAGACGGGTATAAGGTGCGCGCCACGATCAACGGTGAGGAATTTATGTTTACCGAGTGGAAGCCCATGTTTATAGAAGGCCTGCCCATGGGTACCAGCACCATCAAACTGGAATTTCTGGATGCAAATGGGGATCTCGTAGAAAGCCCCTACAATCCGGTGGAGAGAACCATTACACTGGAAGAAGGTCAGCAACCGGCTTAGGCTTCTGATTTTGCCAGGGAGCTGATACATGCAGGTTCAGCACGCAGCTTGCAAAACACGGTCATTCCATTATTCGAAGTGATGGGGTGACCGTGTTTTTTTTGCGTTCCAAAATACCACCTCACAAGTCATTTTTATTTATATTGATTGCGGAATTTATTTTACCTGGCTAACTCCGCGGGATACATGATGATTGACAGGACTCTACAAGCCTTTTCCATAAAATCACATATTTTCTTATTCGCTTTGCTGTCCCCTTTTTTCTGCGTAGAACATGCACGCGGTCAGCAGTATCACATTCAATGGGCTTCGCGGGTAGAGTACCAGTTTAACCATTACCACGATGTCTACTTTTCGGGCAGTGAAACCCTGGGGCCACCCAATGCTTTTCCGCCGGGCTATCTCAGTAAAAACGCACTCAGGTTAAAATCCGAGCGCTCCTACGGCACCCTGGTTCTCGGCTTTCAGGAGCCACAGCACGTGCAGCACGTCGTAATTGTAGAAAGCAATAAACCCGGACGCCTGGCCCAGGTGAAGGTAAAGGATACCGAGGGGCGCTACCACGTCATTTATCAAAAAGACCCCGAGAAGCTTAGCGTGGACTTTCGCGCGCTCGTAATCACCATGCCTCGCACGGAATACAAAGTGGCGACGATAGAATTGAGCATCAATGCCATCACTACGCCAGGGCTGTACCAGGTAGATGCCGTGGGGCTGCTGGATGCAGAAAGCCTGGACGTGATCAAATCGGAACTACGGGGAGCCAATTTCAATATTGAACAGGAAATTACCTTTACGGCCCGGAAGGAGCTGCTGGGTAGCCATATCAACTCGAAGTATACCGAAGTGAAGCCGCTGGTATCGCACGATGGCGCTACACTGTATTTTTCGCGTCTTTTTTCGCCGGACAATCACGGAGGTATAGATGACCCACAGGACATTTACTTTTCCAAATACCTGAACGGCAACTGGACCAAGGCCTACAACATCGGTCCTCCGCTCAACGATGAACTCTCCAACGGGATTTGCAGCATATCGCCGGACGGAAATACCATTGTGGTGATCAATGGCTACGACCCTTATGGCAAGGTAGAGCCGGGGGTGTCTATTTCGCGGCGCACAGTAAGTGGCTGGAGCCGCCCGGAGAAGTTAGAAATAGAAGGCTTCGAAAATAAAAGCAAATACCAGGATTTCTACCTTTCTGCCGATCAAAGCGTGCTTTTTATGGCCATAGAAATGGAAAATTCCTATGGCGATCAGGACATTTATATAAGTAAAAAGATCGGCCCCAACCGGTATAGCAAGCCACGCAACCTGGGCAAGGTAATTAACACTCCCAAGGCGGAGATTTCCCCTTTTCTCGCCATGGACAACAAAACCTTGTACTTTGCCTCTGATGGGCACGGTGGTTATGGCCAAAGCGACATTTTCCGGACTACCCGGCTGGACGACACCTGGAT
>CAYUJK010000214.1:0-6560 GCA_964444895.1 uncultured Roseivirgaceae bacterium | reverse complement strand
CCTCCTACCTTTGCTCCGGCGGTAAAGAATTTGGTGGCGCGTTGCACCTTTGACGTGGGTATGCTATCGTGTTCTTTCATTATGATCTAGATTGAAATACAAATTTTCCGAAATCCAACAGTGAGTCCAGGGGGTTTTTGGCCAGCAGGTCGAATGAAAGGTTTACCGCTTTTTCAATGGCGGCGTCGGTCTTTTCAAACTTGGCGCTGTGGTCTTTGATCCAGAAGTCAATCACAAAGGCTAACTGCGGCCAGAAGCCCATGTAGTACTTGTCTGACAGAAACTTCCGGTCTTCCACCTCGCCGTTGGCAATACCCTGGCTGATGATCTCTTTCACATACTCCGTAAACGGCTCCTTCACCGCCCGGTAGGGCTTAGAAAAAGGCCCGTGACCCGACTCACACTTTGCCGACACCATCACATAGCTGCGGTGGTTGCCCAGCTCTTCCACAAATGTGTAGTAGAATGCGAGGAGTTTTTCGCGGGCCGAGTATTCCATGTACGCTTTTTCTGCGTTCAGTCGCTCTATGGTGCGGTTAAAGAAGTCCTTCCACACCTCACCGTCGATGCCCTCAAAGGAGCCGAAATATTCATAAAACTCCTTTTCCTTAATATTCAGTTTTTTACAAAACGAATAAATGCTTTCCGGTTTCTTGCCATGCTCCAGCAGGTGATCGATGTACCCCTCCAGGATGGCGCTTTTGGTATTTTTAGTTTTGGCCATGATTACGTATTTATCAGTACTACAAACTTGTTGATCTTGTAATTGTTATGGAATAGTCGTCTTTTTTGGCGGCAAGTATATTCCCGCTATCATACACCGGGCGCTGCCACCGCCACAGGCCTCAATAGTGGCAAGGTTAGCATACAGCGGCTGACAAAAGGAGCTAATGACTGCCAGTTGCTCACGGGAAAGACTTTCGTGGGCCGCCTGCGACATCACCATAAACCGCTTACCCGCTACAGAGGAAAGCTGCATCATATTGCCCGCAAAACGTCCCATTTGTTCAAAACTGATGTCCACCAATTCTCTGCCCGTACTTCGGAGGCTTTTTTCTATTTCCTTTCGTTGCGTCTTTGGGATGCTTTCCAGGCATATCACGGCAAAGTCATCCGCCAGTGCCATCATCACATTGGTGTGGTAGATCTCTTTGCCACCGGAGTCAAACGCATCGAATATGACCGGCGTGTAGCCCAGCGAAGAGCAGCACATCCGGAACAGCGGCTCGTGGGTACGCGGCGAGCGGCAGGCGTACGCTATTTTATGGATGTAATCAAACACTATACTCCCCGTGCCCTCCAGGTATTTTTCTTCCTTTTCATATCCCGAAAGATCGAGGACGGACGACACTTCAAACCTTCGCCCCAGGTGAAAAAGAATATCTTCACGGCGCTCCAGCCTCCGGTTTTTGGTCATCATAGGGTACAGCGCCACTTTCCCGTCTTCGTGAAACGACACCCAGTTGTTGGGAAAAACGGCATCGGGTGTGCGGGGGTCGTTTTCGTCGAATACGATCACATCGATGTTGTTGCTGCGCAGCATGTCTGCAAAATGATCGAACTGGAGCCTGGCCGCAATGGAAACTTCCGAATCGCCCATGAGCGAATCGTCTTGAAAGGCATTGGTGAGGGCAGTTTCAACATTGAATCCAAAATGCGATGGACGCACCATCATGACGGCAGAGGGCGATTGTGATACGGGTGTTTTCAAAATGACGTTTTTACGATTCACTCATCACTAACGAAAATAAGAACGACAATATCCGCGTTTTTTAAAATATTTTGCCCCCGTGTCAACGGTTCGGCACTTAATGTTGTCTATGAGTGAAGTACTTTACATTTAATCAGTTAATTTTGTTGATCTATAAAGAAAGAGAACCAGTATGAAGATGAAGATTTACCAAAGTTTTGTGATGGCATTTTTTGCGGGCGCCATCGCCATGATCAGTGGGTGTTCCGAAAGCGATTTGCTATCACCTCATGAGCAGTTTCAAAAAGACCAGCAAGCGATAGACAAGTATATCAGTGACAACGACCTGGATGTGGAAATCGAGCAGGAGAGTGAAATGCGATACCAGATCCTTTCGACAGGCACGGGCGATTTTCCGGCAGACCCCGATTCCATTGTGATCAATTCCGTAGGAAAAGTAATGGCCACAGGCAAGGTATTTGACGAACTGGATACCGTGGGTATGCGGCTGTTTCGCCAAATAACCGGCTGGCGCATAGGGCTTCCCCTGGTGAGTGAGGGTGGCAGTATCCGGCTGTTTGTTCCATCGGGCTACGGCTTCGGTCCCGGTCAGTTGGGCGAAGTGCCGGGCAATTCCAACCTGATATTCGATATTGAAATAGTAAAAGTCTTCAGCCAGCTAAAGAAAGACCTGGCTACCATAGATCTCTACCTGGAGGCCAATGAAATAGAAGCGCAGATAGATGCCGTCACGGACATGAGGTATGTGATCGAAGAGCCGGGAGACGGCAAGACGCCTACTCCTACCAGCACTGTCATGGTAAACTACGTAGGTAAGCTGATGTCTAACGGTTCTGAATTTGACAAAGGCAATGGCCACTCCTTCGCTCTTCCTGAGCTGGTACGTGCGTGGCGCATTGGCATGCCCAAAATCAGCGAGGGCGGAAAAATCATCATGTACGTGCCCTCCAGCTACGGATATGGACCTTATGTTAACGGACCTATCCCGGCCTACTCAAACCTGATATTTGAAGTAGAACTGCTACAGACCAACTAAAAACGGAAGGCGCTCTGAAAGCCCTTTTTACTGAAAAACATACTTGTGGGAGCATGGCAGGAGCCATCTCCCATTTTTTTTGCACGGAAATTGAAGGGACCCTTGCGACGGTAAGCAATATTTCTGACCTTCATCCGGTTATTAACAAAGTAAAAAATGACGTTTTTCTGTTTCCCAAATATGAAGTCGACCACCCTATTCTTGTGGATAAGCCTTAGCTTTTCTCCCGTTCTGGCCCAGCTAAACAAAGGATTTGACAAAGACGAAGCACGGGATATGATTGCCCTGTGCAATAGTTTCACTTTCATAGACCTCTACAATGACGACCAGGAAATATTGCCCTCCGGGTATGAAAAAAGGTACAGTTCGGGCGTTTTCGGTATGGACAACAAGTTCCAGATCTATGTGAAAGAACGGGTGGCCGTGATCAATTTTCGGGGCTCTACTGACAAAAAGATCAGCTGGCTTCAAAACATCCACTCGGCGATGATTCCTGCCACCGGCGTAATGGAAATAGCCGGTGAAACGTTTCACTACCACTTTGCCGACGACACCGCCGCCGCTGTGCATAGCGGCTACGCATTGGGTATTGCCTATCTGCAAAACGACGTCCTCTACCACATCAACGTCCTGAACCGGGAGGGCATTTATGACATCATCATCACGGGCCACAGCCAGGGCGGAGCACTGGCCAATGTAATGCGCGCCTACCTGGAACACCTGCCCGAGCACCGGCTTTCCCGAAGAAACCAGTTCAAGACGTATGCATTTGCAGCGCCCATGGTAGGAAATAAGGCCTTTGTAGAAGAATACAACCAGCGCTTCTGCGACAATCAAACCAGCTTCAACATCGTGATCCCCTACGATCCGGTGCCTACGTTTCCGCTAAACTACAATGAAAACACCTCGCTGGCTGACAACCTGAAAACCATGCTTTTTGACCCGGGATCGTTTGATTTCAAGAAGATGATGACGGACGGACTGTTCAACATGTTCGAAGAAAGCCTGGGTAGGACGGCAAAAAAACTGACTCATTCCGCTACGGGCCAAATCTCTAAAGACCTGGGGCATATTGTGCTGCCCGCGTATAAAGATGAGTTTAACTACCAATACGTCGGCAACCGCATAGAACTACCTCCGGTGGAATATCCCAAATTTCTGAGAGACTCTACCATTCTCCAAAATGACTCGCTGATGGCTGTGTACAAAAGAGGTCCCGACGGGCATTTTCTGAACCAGGAGGTGTACAAAAAGGAAGGCTGGGCCTACCAGCACAAGCCCTACAACTATTACGTGTCGATGTTGAAAAAGTATTTCCCCAGGGAATACGCCTTGTTAGACAAAAAATACCTGGACGAGAACCTGTAGTAGAAATCAGGAAACGGCCCGATCCAGATGCGTATAGCCCCCATCTACAAAAACGATCTGCCCGGTAGTGTGCGATGACCTGTCCGACAGCAGGAATACCACCGTATCGGCAATTTCGCGGGCGGTAGTCATCCGCTTTTCCAGGGGAATTTTACTTTCAATATTCTTTTTGGCCTGTGCAGGATCGGGAAATTGTTGTAAATAGTGCTCATAAAGAGGTGTAAATACTTCCGCCGGCACTACGGTATTTACGCGGATGCCGTAGTCCAAAAGCTCCACCGCCCACTCGCGCGTAAGCCCCAAAATGCCCCCTTTGGCCGCCACATAGCCGCTGGTGTTGCCCTGGCCCGTCACGGCAGTTTTGGAAGAAATGTTCACAATCGGCCCCCGGGACTTTTTCAATTCCGGAAGAGCAAAGTGGGTGATGGCATACACCTGCACTAAATTTTTCTGCAAAGAACTGACGAAAAGATCGGGGTTGCCCTTTTCCAGGCCCACGCCGTCGTTCACTCCGGCATTGTTCACCAGGCCGTCCACCCTACCGTATTCCTTCACCACTTCGGCAATGGCCTTTTTGCAATTCTCTGCCACCGACAGGTCTGCTATTACAGGCTTTGTGGAAAGGCCCATCTCTTGCAGCAACTGGTATGAGGCCTCTTCATTTTTATCGACGATCACCGGTATGGCCCCTTCTTCATGCAGGGTACGAGAAATAGCTTCGCCAATACCCCGCGCGCCACCGGTCACCACCACTATCTTGTTTTTTAAATTCAATTCCATTGTCCTTGTTCCTTTGTCCTTGCTCCTTGTTCCTTTTTACTTTATCCTTGTTCCTTTCCCTGTCTACTTCCAAGCCACCGCTTTTTGCTTCGAAATACCCAGGTTCTCGATTCCAAGCTCTACTACGTCGCCGGGCTTCAGGTAGCGAGGCGGGTTAAATCCAAGACCCACGCCCTGTGGCGTACCGGTAGAAATGATGTCGCCGGGAAGCAGGCTCATAAACTGGCTCAGGTAGCTGACCACCGTGGGGATGTCAAATATAAAATCTCTGGTATTGCTGTTTTGCAGCATTTCGTCGTTTACCTTCAGCCAAAGGTCAAGGCTATGCGGATCGGCGATTTCGTCTTTTGTGGCCATGTAAGGCCCCAGTGGTGCAAAGGTATCGGCCGATTTTCCCTTTACCCACTGTCCGCCGCGCTCTATCTGGAATTCCCTTTCACTGTAGTCGTTGTGCAGCATGTAGCCAGCTACGTACTCCATCGCTTTTTCTTTGGGCACATAACTGGCCTTTTTTCCGATTACCACGGCCAGCTCTACCTCCCAGTCGGTTTTTTTACTGTTTTTGGGGATGACGAGGTCGTCGTAAGGGCCGCAAATTGCCGATGTAGCTTTAAAGAATATAACCGGCTCCTTGGGCACATCCAGGCCACTTTCCCTGGCGTGGGCAGCGTAGTTAAGGCCCACACACACCAGCTTGGAGGGCCTGCATACCGGAGGACCCAGGCGCATGGATTTGTTGATCTCCGGGCAGTTGTCCAGGTTTTGCTCCAGCCATTTGGCAAGTCTTTCCACACCGTTGGTTTCAAAAAATTTTTCGTTGTAGTCTTCCCCAAAAGCGCTTACGGATCGCCATTGGCCTTTTTCGTCAATGATACCTGGCTCTTCGCTGCCTGGAATGCCATACCTGATTAGTTTCATCTGTATATAATTTGTTTTTCAATGGTCAGATGGAATCTTCGATTAAATATTCATCCTCGTTGGGTAAAAAACAAAGGATGAATATTTAATGTCGATTTCATGTTTCGTTATTCGTTATTCGTTATTGAGTTATTGGTTATTGGCTATTGGTTATTGGTTATTGGGTTATTCGTTATTCGTTATTCGTTATTTTGAGTGTGCTTTAGGGTGTAATGTTCATGAATCCACCATCAATGTAATAGTCGCAGCCGGTGATGAAAGCGGCGTCTTCTGAGCATAAAAACAAGGCCAATGCCGCCACTTCCCCGGGTGTACCCATCCGGCCAATAGGCTGAGCCTTTGAAAGCTTATCGAACATCTCCTTTTCCTTTCCGGGATAATTTTTTGCCAAAAAGTTGTCCACAAATGGCGTATGCACCCGCGCCGGGGAAATGCTGTTGCAGCGGATGTTGGCCTCCAGGTAGTCCATCGCCACCGAGCGTGTCATGGCCAGCACTGCTCCCTTGCTCATGGAATAAGCAAAGCGGTTGGGTATTCCCCGGGATCCGGCTATGGACGCCATATTCAACACCACGCCTCCGCCTGCTGCTTTCATCAGGGGGAGCACAGCGTGCAGTACATTGTAAACGCCCTTTACATTTACGCTATAAATCCGGTCAAAGTCGGCCCCCGATGTACTCTCCAGGTTTCCAATATGCGAAACCCCGGCGTTGTTCACCAAAATATCGATCTTGTGTGTGCCGGCTA
>CAYUJK010000213.1:4992-6632 GCA_964444895.1 uncultured Roseivirgaceae bacterium | reverse complement strand
CTACCTATTGCCGGCCCCTCAGGAAAGTGCGCACAAGTTCGGTGTACTCGCGGCGGTATTCATCGCTTTGATACAGCCGCACGTGTTCGCCGTTCTCAAAGTAATGGACCCTTACATGATCTGCCTGTATTTGCTCCAGTTCATGCTCTAAGATGGCTACAGGTGTGGTTTTGTCCTGGCGGCCCTGCAGCACCAGTACGGGCGCCTTGATGCCGGAGATGAGCGCATGCATGTGCATGTTGCCGGCAAATCCGCCGGTAGCTTCGCTGAACAGTGCAAATGATCTTTCGAAAATGCTGTCCGGTACTTTCCAGGAGTCGGCGGTTTTTTTCACCGTCATCTTCACGTTGCTCAGAGGACTATCGAAAATGACTTTTTCGATGTGTACTCCGGTATCCCGCAACTCGTCTTTCAGATCGGGGCGGGCGGCCATGGTCAGGGTAGCCATAGCGCCCATGGAAAATGCATAGATCACTACAGTGTCTTGTTGCTTTTCTTCCTTCAGGTATTTCAGGCAGGCCAGCAGGTCTTCGGCAAATTTGTAGCCCATGTAGGTTTTTCCGGTCTCTGATTTCCCGGAATTTCGGAGGTCGGGAATCAGCACATTGTACAGGGTGTCCAGCCCGGTGTCGCGAAAAAGCTGCAGGTACTTCATGGGTTTCAGCCTGTTGGACGTGCGCCCGTGCACCAGTACGATGCTGCGCGAGGCCGAAGCGAGCGGCAAGTACCAGGCGCTGAGCCTGAGGCTGTCGTGGAGGGAATAAATGCTGACTTCCTCGCTCTGGGGAAAACCGTAGTCGTCCGGGCTGCGGTGCTCACCAATGCCGTATTTTTCCCTGAGTTCTTCGCTGGCCAATACGCGCTCATGTGTAAAGGGTGGATAGTGGGTGATCAGCCGGGTAAGCAGGCTTGGCGCCCACAGGTAATACGCAGCAGCGAGGAAAATCAACACCGCGCCGCCGGCCACAATAATTTTTTTCATAAATATTTATTCCAGATACAATATAGCGGCCAACTTTCGTTTTTAAGGTGAATTCTTACAAAATAAGAAGGAAAATTCATGGTTGAATAGGTTGTTTGGTTAATGAGACGGGAGACATCGGTTTCCTGTCTCATTTCTTTTTACAGCCCTTCCTTCTTTTGTGTTTTGACCGTCCTGTGTTCGCTTGGTGTCTTCTGCTGTGAGTTGCTTAGCTTCCGGCGTTTTCCAATAAAATGAGCGGTACTGCCCCAGGCACAATCTCCGCTTTGATCTTGTCGGTTTTCCCGATTACCTCTCCGTCCAGCTGCAGAATGTGAGGCTCTTTCAGCGATATTTCCGCCTTTTTGCACTGCACTACCTCCACGATATCGTTCATGTCGATCTCTTCTGAGAATCGGGTAAGGCCGATGTAAAACAGCGAACCAATGTCTTTCTTGAGACCAGCTACCAGCTCAAATTTGCCATCGAAAGGGCTGCCGATATTATTGAGCATAGCGCCGCTTCCGTATTTGCGGGCATTGGCCAGGGCCAGCAAATAGCCGGAAAGTTTCTTTTCTCCCTCCTCGGTCTTTATCGAGAAATCGATCAACTCCGCAGCCTGCAGTTCGGAGATAAAGTATTTGGCGTAAGTGAAGAATCCCCTGTTTTCGTCCTTGCT
>CAYUJK010000213.1:0-4892 GCA_964444895.1 uncultured Roseivirgaceae bacterium | reverse complement strand
TGCAAACCGGGCTTTGTCTTTGTCGAGATCGCTGGTGGTATTGAATTCCTCCAGTTCAATGCCGTACTGGCGGCACGATTCCCTTAGAAGCCACTTGAACTCATACTTGTCTTTGCCCCCGGAAATGGGATTGATGACTGCAAGAACTTTCATGCGTTTTAGTGTTGAATAAAAGGAAGTTCTCCGAGAATGGCGTACCTGATACGGCTGTCCATGTATTCTTCGATCTGCACAAAACGCAGGGCTACCGGAGATGATAGCTTGGCGCTCATAAGTCTTGAGTACTTGCTCCGCAGCTTGATTTCCTTTTTTTCATAGCGAAAAAAATCATTCAGGTAGTCTTTGGCTTCGGCAGCGGTGAGGGTGTGAAAACCGGAGGCGTATTTTTTAAAGACGTCCCACTTTTTTCCCGAGAACTTCGCCCGGTCTATTTCATAGTCCTCATAAATGGGCCAAAATGCCATTTCTTCGTTTTGATTCAGGTTGATATGCTCGGCTACGAACGTTTTTCGTTCTTTTCCCAATGCGGACCGGGTGATCTCAAATTCACTTCGCCTGTCCTGGCCAAATGTGCCGTTCACCACAAAGAACAAGAAAAGGACAGTTAGTATTTTTTCCATGTGGAATATTAGAAGTTTTACGGGAGAATTTCAATGGGAAGCAGGAGAATGTGTGGGTGTAAAGTAGAACCCCTATCTTGAAAGCCCCCATTGGCTATAGTAGAATTAGGGTATTTAATTGCAAAGCAGGGAAATCTCTTTGGTGAAAACATCGTTCGTGTAGGCATGAACTGGTCTCCCCTCAAAGGTGTATTCGTGAGCCTCCACATGTACATCACAGAAAATTTATGAACGTCTATCCAGACATTCGGATTGGGTTTGGCTTTTGATTTGGTAGAAAGTATTGAATAGTGCATTTTAGCGCACTATTAATTGCTCTTCTCAAAGAAACTTCCTATTTTTACTTAAAAAGAGCAACATAATGCACTTTGAAAAGCTAATCAGGCAGATCAAAACCCGCAGGGACGAACTACAGATTACACAGGAGACGCTGGCAGAGATTTCGGGCGTGGGCCTTCGCACATTAAAGGAATTCGAGAGTGGAAAGGGAAATCCCACCATGCAAACGGTAAGCAAGCTTGCCAACGCCCTCGGCCTGGAGCTTTATCTTCAAATCAAACCAATAAAGGCAACTGAATGAGAAACGCACGAATCTTATATAAGTACGAAGAGGCTGGTGTATTGACACAACTGGATGATGGAAGTTTTGAATTCCGGTATCACAAACCATGGGTAGATGATCCTTCAAAGCCTTCCATTAGCCTCAGTATGCCTAAAACAAACGAAGTCATTCGCTCCGAATTCTTGTTCCCCTTTTTCTATAATATGCTCCCTGAAGGCGCAAACAAACAGGCAGTGTGTTTCCACTTACGCATTGATGAAAGCGATCATTTTGGTATCCTCGTAGCAACGGCGAACACAGACACCATCGGGGCTGTGCGAGTGATAAAAATGGACGCGATATGAGCTTTCCACTGATAAAATATTGTCCCGGAACGCTGGCCGAAGGTTATGATACCTACAGCAAAACGGCACTGAAACGAATGTTTGGCGGAAAAAAAGTCAGTCACATTTTGCCTTATGACTCACCCGCTTCAAATGAGCAAACTGACCAACTATTTGAAGACAATAGGATGCGGATATCCATTTCCGGCGTTCAGGAAAAGTTTTCGGTGTTGCTTGATAAAAACAAATTGAGACTGGTTCGGGAGGGGGAGCTCGGAGAGTATATCCTCAAGCCTATTCCATCGGCAGGAAAGAATTCCGATCAAATGCCAGCCAATGAACATTTGACCATGCAAATTGCCAGACAGGTATTTGGAATAGAGACTGCGGAAAATGCATTGATCTTTTTTAAAAATGGGGCGCCGGCTTTTATTACGAAGCGTTTCGATGTCGAGTCAGCCGCCCGAACATCGGAGAGAGCGGCCTCTAAAAAGGCGCAGGAAGATTTTGCTTCGTTGGCAGGAAGAACGCCATATACACATGGAGAAAACTATAAGTACCTGGGGAATTTTTTCGATTTATTTAAGCTGCTGAAAAAGTTTGTGCCAGCCTACAGCGTTGAAGCGCCCAAGTTATTCAAACTCATATTGTTTAACTACTTGATGTCAAATGGAGATTCTCATTTTAAAAACTTTTCACTCATAGAAACCTCCTTGGGTGATTTTCGCTTAAGCCCGGCGTATGACCTGTTGAACAGCAGAATTCACATTGAAGACAGAGACTTTGCCCTTGATGAGGGGCTTTTACCCCCAAGATATGCCCAGGGAAAAATCAAGGACCAGTTTTACACTCTGGGAGAAATGGCTGAAATTCCCGTTGTACAGGTAAGCAAAATCATGCACCTTCTCACCTCAAAAACCGAAAAGGTGAGGGCATTGACAGGGCACTCTTTTTTATCGGAACGGATTAAGCGCAGTTACGAGCAGGCGTATTCAGGCTGCTTGAAAAAACTCATGTCATAATTTTACATATCCCTGCCACCATCCACCTCGTGAAAAGGGGTGAGGTGCAATCCTATCAACTTTTTTGGTGTCGAGGATAGTTAAAAAATTATTGTTTAAATTGGGCTTTACAAGCCAGCAATATTTGGGGCTTATCGTTGTGGAGGTGTAGTAGTACGGTAGTTTGTCACGACACAAACTACGGGTAGGCTAAAGGATATTATATTTGTGTAAATGGGGACAAAATGACTAATAAGGAAGATATACTGCGTACCATAAAGTCTAATGAAGCTGAGTTTTTCAGATATGGAATTAAATCAATTGGGTTATTTGGTTCTTATGCAAGAGATGAAGAATCAGAAAACAGTGATATAGACATATTGATTGATTTTGAGCCTGAACAAGAGAACTTTGACAACTATATGGCAGTTTGTGAAATTGTTGAAAAATTGTTTAAAAGTCATAGAGTTGATATTGTTACAAAAAAAGGATTAAGCCCTTATCTTGGACCCAAGATTTTGAATGAAGTAAAGTATGTCTAAGGACCCTGTGGAATATTTGAAACATATCCGTGATGAAAGTTCATACATACTTTCAGTAATCACCTCAGACACAACAAAGGACGATTTTTTGGCTGACGAGACATTGAAGCGTGCCGTAATAAGAAGCTTAGAGATTATTGGTGAGGCGGTGAAAAAGATACCTGCTGATTTCAAAGTAAAATGGGGCACTATTAAATGGAAAAACATGGCGGGGATGAGAGATAGATTAATTCATGATTATATGGGGGTGAATTATTTGATTGTTTGGGATGTTGTTAAAAATAAGATACCTGAATTGTATGGGCAGATAATAGAACTGATAGGAAATGAATAAAAACTACCGGTAGTATCCCGCCCGGCAGTCATAAATTTGGGTAGAATTGTGGGTCTATGAGAATGGAACAGCTCGAAATAACAGTATTGGTACTGATTTGATTATTAACATTGGTGAATAGCCTTTTCTTCTTCTCTTCCCCTAAAGCTTTCTTCACTGAACTATTATAAAAGTGTTCGGTCATAAAATTCTTCACAAAAAAGAATACCTTTATCTCCGTTTTTTAATCGACCATAAATTATGCATAATTTTATGCCGCAAAACCCTTAATCGATTAGTCCGAAAGGGAATTGTGCAATCGATTGACTTTTTGACCCAGTTATTTTCTTCGGTCTTCAGTCTTCTTAGTTAACCTAAAATAAGATATGAAAGAAAAATTTAGCCTCCGCAGTGCGGAATGGTTTGGCAAAGATGATAAAATGGGCTTCGTGCATCGAAGCTGGCTACGCAACCAGGGGCACCCCGACCACATGTTCAGGGGCAGACCCGTGATAGGGATCTGCAATACCTGGTCCGACCTCACCCCCTGTAATGCTCACATGCGCGAATTTGCAGAAATCGTAAAACGCGGTGTATACGAGGCGGGGGGCTTCCCGCTGGAATTTCCCGTGATGTCGCTGGGCGAAACCATCATGAAACCCACGACCATGCTCTACAGGAACCTGGTGAGTATGGATGTGGAAGAGAGCATACGCGCCAATCCCCTGGACGGCATTGTGCTGCTCACGGGATGCGACAAAACCACACCTTCTACCATCATGGGTGCAGCGAGCGTGAACCTGCCCACCATAGTAGTGCCGGGCGGCCCCATGCTCAGCGGCAAGTGGAAAGGAAAAGATATTGGCAGCGGCACCTCTACCTGGCAGTTGGCCGAAGGCATGAAAGCGGGCACGATCTCTAAAGAAGACCTGGTGGAAGCCGAATCGTGCGCGGCCCGGAGTGCCGGCCACTGCATGACCATGGGCACAGCCTCTTCCATGGCCTGCATGGTAGAAACCCTGGGACTTACCTTGCCCGGCGCAGCGGCCATCCCTGCCGTAGACGCCCGAAAAAAGGTGATGGCTCACCTGGCCGGAAACCGTATCGTAGAAATGGTAAAAGAGGACCTGAGGTTGTCCAAAATACTCACTCGCGAAGCCTTCGAAAACGTGATCATGGTAAACTCTGCCGTGGGCGGCTCTACCAATATTATGATCCACCTTACGGCCATAGCCGGCAGGATAGGCGTGGAGCTGAAGATTGAAGACTTTGATAAGCTGGGCAGCGAAATGCCTCTGCTGGTCAACCTGATGCCCTCTGGCAAATACTTGATGGAAGATTTCTTCTATGCAGGTGGACTGCCCGCTGTGCTGAACGAATTGAAAGGCTACCTGCATAACGATGCCATTACAGTGAATGGTAAAACCCTTGGCGAAAACAACGAAAACGCTCCTAACTATAACAGAGAGGTGATCGCATCGATCAACGAGCCTTTGAAAGAACATGCAGGTATTGCCGTGCTGAAAGGAAA
>CAYUJK010000212.1:1908-6660 GCA_964444895.1 uncultured Roseivirgaceae bacterium | reverse complement strand
AAGCTTTTGCCACAATGGCGACGACCGCATTACATTTAATTTTCCCCCTAAAAAAGACAGCATTTTGCTCGTTTTCCACCGAGGAGCAAAAACCAGGGATGTCCCAAAAGAGCGCTTGATCAGTGATGTTTCAGGCCTGCTGGAATGGAAAGCCAACGACAGGGCCATAGCCCGGTTTGCCAACTTGGCTGAAGTGGAAATACGGCGCAGTGACCTGGAGAGAGCTGTGAAAGGCTGGGTTGCTTCCTGCTGCGAAAAATAACCTGGATGGAGAACCTTCACACCGACGGAGGTCTGTTTGTAGATGTCCAACGTTTTTGTTTTAGTATAAAAAAAACTAAAATGCGATGTAGCAACGGGAAAAGCGATGGAAAAAATTGTAATTGTAGGCTACCGGCCTATACCAGGTAAAGAATCAGCTTTGGAAGAGTTAATGAAATCTCACTGGAACGTCCTTAACGAAGAGGGGCTGGTCTCCGATCGAAAATCCATTATTTGCAAGGCAAATGACGGAACTATCGTGGAGGTTTTTGGATGGAAATCAGAGGATGCGATCAAACTGGCGCATTCCAACGAAAGAGTGCAACGAATGTGGGCTGAATATTCACATGTCTGCGAATATGTGCCCATTGGTGATTTAGAGGAAAGCCGGGTAATTTTTTCAGAGTTCAGTCCCCTGTAGATGAACTGTCACCGCAGCAGGTGAATGTGCCAAATTTTTTCTATTGGAAATCTCTCAGAAATCAGCGAAGATTTATGCGTTTGATTCCCGGGTAAGACTCAATTTGAATTTCGTCCATCAAATGCAAATGCAACACACTTTTCCCAACGCAGCGTTGACCTACTATATCTTTAATGTTGACTACAGTCAATACTTTTTTGATAGCGAGTGATTTTTGTTGGACTTAAACAGAATAATTCGTTGGAAACCATGCTAAAAAGGCATCCTTGATGCTATTTGTATTCGCTTTTAGGAGAAAAACACAGTGTTAATAGGGGGATAAAAATGGCAACCAATATTTAAACTTCCCCCATTGGCACAACAATTTTTCCGAAATCTCTACCGAATTTACTATTTTGATAGTCTTTAAGTGAAAGTGTAATTACCACAGCGGCACGGTTCACAGGTAATTGCAGCTAAAACTCTAAACACTTTTGAATGCGGCGATTGACTTACAGCCTTTTGGCCTTTTTCATCCCGTTGCTATGCAATAGTCAGCAGTTGTCCTTTAATCACCTAACAACGGAAAACGGCCTGCAAAACGGAAATATTAGGGCTATACACGAAGACCATCAGGGGTTCATCTGGATTGCGACGGAGGATGGGCTCCACCGTTTTGACGGGTACGACGTGAAAGTGTACCGCCACTCGGAAGGGGATACCACCAGCCTAAGCAGTAATTTTATCCTGGCGCTTTACGAAGACTCTTTTCACAATCTTTGGCTGGGCACCATCGACGAAGGCATGTGTCTTTACAACCGAAAGAAAGACAATTTCACCACGTTTAAGCATCAACCAAACAATCCCAACAGCCTGGCAGGCAACACCGTCCGGTCTTTTTTCCAGGCGTCGGATAAAAAAATATACGTAGGCTCCTCGGGTTTTACTGCCATCACGTACCAAAGCGGCCACGATCAGCCTGTGCAAATCGAGAATATTCAATTGCCCTCCTGGATCAAAATCGATCCCGCCACCCGCATCCTTTCCATTATTGAGATCAGAAAAGGAGTTCTGTGGCTTTGCATAAATAATTTCGGCGTAGTGGAATACGACATTCGTGAAAAGACATTTAGAAATACGATCATAAGCGAACTGGAGCAAAATATACAAACGCTCTACATTGATAGAAAAAGGAAACTGGTATGGGCCGGAACGTGGAATCACGGGTTGGTAGTGGTTGATCCGGCTACCAACCGCTATTTCTGGCACAGGCACAGTGGCAGCGCCGACGAGCTGCCAACTGACCTTCAGGTAGCACAAATTAAAGGGGACAGCGAGGGGAATATTTGGATAGGAACCGATAATGGGCTGAGTTACTTTGATGCAGAAAATGATCCGTACCAGCCGGGAGGATTTGTTACCTACCTGCCGCAAAAAGATAACCCCTCGGGCATTCTCGGATCCTCCATCAAGGCTATTCACCTCGATCGCAGCGACAGGGTTTGGGTGGGATCCTATTTCGAGGGGATAAATGTGTACGATAAAAAAGCCATGAACTTTCAGTTTCTGGATTTGGGCGGCCATACAAGGCCCGAAGAAGCATTCCCGAATGTCACCGCCATAGTAGAGCAAGAGCAAGGGACAATTTGGGTAGGGTGTGATGGGCTGGGGCTGTTTGAACACACGGGAAGCTTGCATGCCCTGGGTAATTCCAAATTTCGGCACGTTCCCCTATTGCATCCCACTTCAAATCGCCCGATCACTAAAATCAAAACCATGGTGTCGGACAAGTCGGGCAACTTGTGGATTGGTACCTGGGGAAATGGATTGGTGGTCTTTGATACGAAGAATAAGCAGTGCAGGCCATTCAGTAGCATTTTTCCCGGGGCGGATATTGGCAATGAAATGCTTTCCCTCTACTACGATGCGGAAGATGTGCTCTGGATCGGCACCTTTGATCGCGGGTTGTTCAGGTGCGACATCAAAAACAACCTTCTTGAAAACTATGATGCGGAAACCGACCATCAGAAAAACAAAGTAGACCGGATCTATACTATTTTAAAAGATAAAAACAAGACCCTGTGGATAGGGAAGGAAGCCGCCGGACTAAACCGCGTGTGGCCTGAAAGGGGCACCTACAAACCTGTCATAAATGAAGCGCTCGACCAGGCGTCTACCATTACGGCTTTGCTTGACGACCAGGAAGGCAACCTGTGGATAGGGGCACTGAACAAAGGATTGGTAAAATACAATTTGAAACGCGGCGGCTGCACAGTCTATGGAGAAGAGCAAGGCCTGGCCAACAATGTGATCCACGCGATTCTGAAAGACAATACTGGAAGGCTGTGGCTGAGCACTAACCTCGGCATAAGTGTTTTCGATCCGCAAAAAAAGAAGTTTGCCAATTTTAACAAGGCTAATGGGCTGGCAGGCAAGCAGTTCAATCATGGCAGCGCGGCGGAGCTATCTGATGGAACCATGTTGTTTGGAAACACGCGGGGGATTAATTCTTTTAAGCCCGAGGCCTATTCCGGAAACCCGGCATTCCCAAGTGTGGTTTTTACCAGGTTTTCGCTGAATAACGTAGAACAGTTGCCCCAACACCCGCTGTCCGTACTGGATGAGAACATCACATCCCTTAGCGAGATAAAACTTCGCCATTTCAACAACTCCTTTAGCGTGACGTACGCGGCCCTCGACTACAGCTTTTCCAGCCAGACGGAGTTTGCCTATAAGCTCGATGGTTTTGACCACGACTGGCAGTACGTAGGAACGGGCAGGCAGGCAGCCTATACCAATCTTGATCCGGGCAAGTACGTGTTGAAGGTAAAGGCCTCCAATATAGAGAAAGAATGGCCGGAAAATTCTTTTAACCTAAGCATAATCATACTCCCCGCCTGGTGGCAAACACCCCTCTTCAAAGCCGGTTTTATAGCGGGCATTTTCATCCTTGCTTACACCTTTCACCGGGTTCGGTTGAACTACCTCGTTCTGGAAAAAAAGAAACTCTCCGAGCTGGTAAAAAAGAAGACAAAAAACCTTGACCGTGCCAATAAGATTTTACGAGACAAGATAGAAGAGATCAACTCCATCAATAAGATGATCCTGGAACAGAAAAAGGAGATTTCGGAGAAAAACAATGAGATTCAGGCGCAGAATGAAGAATTGATCTCTCAAAACGAACAAATATTTGAACAAAGAGAAGAGCTGATCCGTGCCCAGGAAAAGCTAAAATCCATTAACGACACACTCGAAAAACTGGTAGATGAAAAAACCGAAGCCCTGCAATCTACCATCTCAAAATTGAACAAAACGGTGTTTGAGCTCGACCGGTTTGTGTACAGCGCGTCTCACGACCTGATGGCACCGCTCAAATCCATCAAAGGACTGGTGACATTAGCCGAAATGGAACGGGAACAATCCAGGATGTCAGAATACCTGCAGCACATCAACATAAGTATCCTAAAGCTGGAGGAAGTCATTAAAAGTCTGGCCGAATATTCTCGTAATACGCACGAGGCATTCAATATCCAGCCTATAAATCTGTACGAACTTGTCTCTGAAGTAAAAAGCGAACTGGCCTTCCTGCCCAATGCGTCCCGGGTAGCACTAAACAGTCGATTTAGCCAGGATACTGTGGTATATAGCGACCGTACCCGGCTGAAAATTATACTGCACAACCTGGTTAACAACGGAGTTAAATATGCCGACTTCGAGAAGAAAGCCGAGTTGAATATCGACTTCAACGAAACGGCTGATAAATGGAAGTTGACCGTTTCTGACAACGGTGTTGGCATAGAAGACAAGTACCTCTCAAAGGTATTCAACATGTACTTCCGGGCTACCGATACCGCCGGCGGATCGGGCTTGGGCCTGTTCATTGTGAAAGAGGTAGTGGACAAATTAGGAGGTTCCATACGTGTGAAATCTGAAGTGGGTAAGGGCACAGCCTTCGTGATCACACTGCCGAAAAGGGTCGTTGAAAAGCGGTGAGGGAAGGAGCGAAGGAATGGCGGAAGGATGGAGCGCTGGAATAATGGAATGTTGGAATAATGGAATGGCCGATTGATTGTCGTGCGACTTTAGTGAAG
>CAYUJK010000212.1:0-1898 GCA_964444895.1 uncultured Roseivirgaceae bacterium | reverse complement strand
CCTGGAAGAAGCGACATTACATTTTTCTTAAGAAAGCAAGAATTTGTTAATTGAGCATGGTGGATTCTTTGTTTTTTGCGATTTTGGTGGCCAAAATGCATATAGCCACGGAGACACCAAGCCTCCAAGTTTTACACATAGAAGGAAAAATTGTCTTACACCTGATATGCTTGTGAGGAAGGGATTATAAAAAATTGACTATTTTTGATTCTTACTTTAGACATTAATTTCCATACACATGAAGGCAGCAAATTTAAAATTTAACTTGATAGATAGTTATTTGGGGCTTTTGAACAACTTAAGTCCGGATAATAAACTTGAATTAATTTCCAAGCTTTCGGATTCATTAAAGAGCTCAAAAAAACCGAAAAAAAAACCTGTTGACAAATCCATAGATGAATTGTATGGGGCTTTCATTATGGATAAGTCAACAGATGAATTGATAAGAGAACTTAAGAGTAGTAGAATTTTTAACCGAAAGATTAAAGACCTTTGAAAAAGTACCTCCTTGATACCAATATATGTATTCACTTTTTAGGAGGAGAATACGACCTTAACAAGAAAATTAAAAAAGTAGGAGAAGAAAATTGTTTAGTTTCTGAGATAACTATTGCGGAGCTAAAATTTGGAGCAGAGAACAGTCGGGACAAAGAAAAGAACAGAAAAACGATTGGAGATTTTGTCAAAAAATTTTCGATCATACCCATTTTCAACTCACTTGATACATACGCCACAGAAAAAGCGAGACTGCGAAAGAAAGGACAGCCTTTGGATGACTTCGATTTGTTGATTGGAGCCACAGCTATCTCAAATGATTTTATCCTAGTCACACGGAACATATCCGATTTTGACAGAATGGATGGAATCAAGATTGAGAATTGGATTAACGGCTAAACCCTTTAGTAAAGTTAATCCCACCCATCATGCAACCTTCTCCACAAACAAAGCATCTTGTGCTTGTTAGGAGAAAAACATTCAATAAAGTGAGCAGCAGTAGCCAGTACCTGTAGAGAAGAGAGATATCTACTGTCAAAGGAAGAAGGAGAATTACAGTAGATACACCCCTTCGATTGAGTAAATATGATTAATGGAATGATGGAATATTGGAATAGTGGCGGGTTAAACAATCATCTTTCCAATATTCCAGCCTTCCAGCTTTTATGTTGTAAAGAGCAAATACATATATAAATTAAAATATCGCCACTATTGTCAATAAACCCTGAGATATGGCCTTTTATGACCTCGATAAAGAACAACGACTTCAACGGGTTGAAAAAATCAACAGGGACATTCTTGCTGATATTCACAAAGAAAGGCATGACAGCGTCGTAATCTATTTCTCTGATGAAGATACCCATATTCGAAAGGCGGCCTATCAGGCGATCGGAAAAATCTGGAAAGGAAATTCAACCCTGCAACCCCAGGTGATAAAACTACTTACCACGCTCTACAAATCAGCCGATGAAAAAGTGAGGCAAACCGCTATCAATGCGGCAGGTGAAATCGGTATCAAAGACTTTGAAACGGTGGAGCGCTTTTTCGACAGCGGACTTTTTGACGAACACCATTCCGTGAGAAATGCCGTGATCGGCTCAATAAAGAAAATGGGCGAAAGAAACCCCCAACCCATTTTGAAATGGGCAAAAAAATACTTGCACCATCCCGATAAGGAAGTTCGCAGGGAAATTTGTCATGGCATTGAACTTCGGGGACGAACACATCCGCAGGATATTTTGCCTCTGCTCAAGGAGCTTCAGTTTGACAAGACCGCGAGAGTTAAAAACACATTGGTACACGTCCTGGGGCAGATCGCTTATAAAAAGGGTTGTCTTGCCATAGTTATTGAACACCTCAAATCGTGGGATCACAAAGAGCTTGTGATGCAGGCGCTGGACGAA
>CAYUJK010000211.1:2890-6674 GCA_964444895.1 uncultured Roseivirgaceae bacterium | reverse complement strand
AGGGTTTCCTGGTAGTTGCCAATAAATTCTTTGTTTAAGCTGCTGAAGGTGTGGAGCTCCAGGCAGGCTACCAACTTCCTGTCGCTAAACAGCTCCTTCACAGCTCTGGTCGTAGCTTCTACCTTGCTGGGGGCATGGGCAAAGTCGGTGTATACAGCGGTGCTGTCCGATTTCTTCACGGGTTGTAATCGCTTGGCAGGTCCTTCGAAGCTTACAATGGCTTCGTAGAAAAGTTCTTCGTTTACGCCTATGCGCTTCAATACAGCCATAGCGCCGGCGATGTTTTGCATGTTGTGCTTGCCAAAGATGCTGACTTTTATTTCTCCATAGTTGGTTTTGAGATAAGTTTGTCCGTCTCTGACTACATGGGGATGGGTGGTGTATTCTATGCGGTTGACGTCGTCGCGTTCTTTTGTGCCGATCACAGTGGCCAGGTCGTCATCGCCGCAAAACATAATACTGCCGGCTTTAGGGGTGGCATCGCCAAATAGGTCAAACTGGTGTACATAGTCTTCCAGGGTGGGGAAGGCGTTGATGTGGTCCCAGGAAATGCCGCTGATCAGGCCGATGTGATGTTCATATTTCAGGAACTTGGGTACTTTGTCCAGGGGGCTGGTGAGGTACTCGTCGCCTTCTATGATAATGATAGGGGCGTCGGTGAGTTTTACCTGCTGGTCCAGTCCCTTGAGTTTGGCGCCCACGAGGTAGTCAAAGTCCCGCTTGTAGTAGTTGAGCACGTGAATGATGATGCCGGTAATGGTGGTTTTGCCATGGCTTCCGGCGATGACGATGCGCTGCTTGCGGCTGGACTGCTCGCGGATGAAA
Source organism: uncultured Roseivirgaceae bacterium (assembly GCA_964444895.1). Classification (GTDB taxonomy): domain Bacteria; phylum Bacteroidota; class Bacteroidia; order Cytophagales; family Cyclobacteriaceae; genus CAJXNP01. The sequence continues at coordinate 5,849 of CAYUJK010000211.1, read as the reverse complement.
TCGGGGAAGGAATATATTTTGAGGCCGAGCTGGCGTGCTTTCTCCAGCTCAGGGTTCCCTTCCCGGGCATGCATTCCCAGTATCACAGCGTCCAGGTCGTCCGAGATTTTTTCCGGGTACCAGCCAAACTTATCGGGCAAAAGGTCGTGTTGAGCAAGGTTTTCTTTGGAGGGACTGTAGATTTCGTCGTCCGAACCGGTAACGTTCATCCCCTTTTTTTTTAATGCAATCGCCAGGCTGTGCATGATGCTGCCGCCGATGGATATGAAATGAACCTTTTTCAATACGTTGCCTTTAAAATTGTGAATTCAAAAATATAACAAATCGACAGGGCGACAAATTTAATGATTAAATTGTGGATTGTGATGTGAATAAAGCCACAGATTGTGGACAAGTTGTGGTTAACCCTGTGCATAACACCCCATAGGCGGTGGAAAAATAAGAGAAAACTTATAGGGAAATTATTTTTCCCCGGGGGCATGATCAACTAAGTTTGCCGGGCGTTATTTTTTTCAAAACAGAATTCTATGGACTCCAATAACCCCTCAGCTAAAGGCTTTACTTCAGGACAAACGTTCACCGGCCCGGGCGCCCAAAAGCTGCGGCCGGGGATTGCGTCGTCCAAAGGGCCCTACATGCAAAGTGGCGACCTTTCTGACGGGCTGGGCAAGCTGCCTCCCCAGGCGCTTGATTTGGAGGAGGCTGTACTCGGCGCCCTGATGCTTGAAAAGGACGCCCTAAACGTGGTCATAGAAATTCTCAAACCCGAAAGCTTTTATCGCGATGCGAACAAAGAGATCTATGCTGCCATCGTAGAGCTTTTCAACAAGTCGGAGCCCATTGATATGCTCACGGTCACCAACCAACTGCGAAAAAACGGCAAGCTTGAATTTGTGGGCGGCGCATACTACATCTCCGAACTCACCTCCAAAGTACACTCCGCCGCTAACGTAGAATACCACGCGCGGATCATCACCGAAAAAGCCATTAAGCGGGAATTGATTTCCATTGCTTCCCATGTGCATAAGGAGGCCTATGAAGACACAACGGATGTGTTTGACCTGCTCGACAAGACAGAGCAGGCCCTTTTTGAGGTGTCTGAGGTAAACATCCGGAAAAACTACGCCGATATGAGTACCCTGATGCACGAAGCCATCACTGAATTGGAGGCGAAGAAACTGCATGCAGATGGGCTCACCGGTATTCCTACGGGCTTCACGGCGCTGGATAGGATCACCTCCGGATGGCAACGGTCTGACCTGGTGATCATTGCGGCGCGGCCGGGGATGGGAAAGTGCCTGGGCAAAGGCACACGTGTGCTGATGTACGACGGTAGCCTGAAAAAAGTAGAAGACGTAGTGGCAGGCGACCTATTGATGGGAGATGATTCCACGCCAAGAAGGGTGAGGTCCATTGCAAGAGGCAGAGAACGAATGTATTGGGTGCATCAAAACCACGGGATTTCTTACCGGGTAAACGAGTCGCATATCCTGTCGCTGAAGCGAAGCCGACGGGAAGGAGGCCATACTCCTGGCGAAGTGCTTAATATTACCGTAAGAGATTATTTGGCGAAATCTGATAAATTTAAATCCAATTATAAGGGATATAAAGTTGCCGTAGAGTTTGAGGAAAAGCCTTTGCCGTTAACTCCCTATTTTATGGGACTTTGGCTTGGAGACGGGCATTCTTACAGTTCCCGGATCACTTCTGCCGACGAGGAAGTGATTGCTTATTTGAGGGAGTACGCGTTGGAGTCGGAACTGGAATTGGTAGAATATCATCAGGAGGGGAAAACAGTAAATTACGGGATTACCAAGGGCTTTCAGGGACAAAAGAATTTTTACTCTGTACAGGCAGAACTGAGAAAGTTGGATGTGCTGCAAAACAAACACATTCCAAAGGACTTTCTGATAAACTCTTCTGCAAATCGGCTACAGCTATTGGCCGGTTTGATTGATTCTGATGGACACTATGACGGTGAATACCACGTATATGAAATTACTCAGAAAAATGAGACCCTCGCCCACCAGATCAAATTCCTGTGCGATACGCTGGGTTTCAAAACGTCTCTGAAAAGCAAGAAAGCCAGTATTTCGGAAAAAGGATTTGAATGCGAAGTGTTTAGGGTAAGAATCAGCGGTGACATTGAAAAGATACCTACGAAAGTTGATCGAAAGAAAGCCCGGAAAAGACTTTCACCTGTCAACTGGCGGCATACAGGTATACAGGTAGAATTTGACAAGGTAGATGACTACTATGGCTTTGAAATAGACGGAAACAGGCTTTTCTTGCTGGAGGACATGACGGTGACCCACAATACCGCTTTTGTTGTCTCGGCAATGCGCAATGCTGCCGTAGATTTTAAACGAGCTGTGGCGATATTTTCGCTGGAAATGTCCAGCATTCAGTTGGTCAACAGGTTGATCTCTGCGGAGGCTGAGCTGGATAGCGAAAAGATTAAAAAAGGGAAGTTGGAAGAATATGAATGGGAGCAGCTCATTCATAAAACCGCCAAGCTCTCCGAAGCACCTATTTTTATTGACGATACACCGGCACTCTCCATCCTGGAATTGCGGGCAAAGGCCCGAAAGCTGGTAGCACAGCACGACGTGCAACTGATCATCATCGACTACCTCCAGCTCATGTCGGGCGATAGCAGCAAGAGCGGTGGCGGAAACCGGGAGCAGGAAATTGCATCGATATCGCGAGCACTGAAAAACATCGCCAAGGAACTGAATGTGCCCATTATAGCGCTGAGCCAGCTGAGCCGGGCCGTAGAGGTACGGGGCGGGGATAAGCGTCCGCAGCTCTCGGATTTGAGGGAATCTGGTTCCATAGAGCAGGATGCCGACATGGTAATGTTCCTCTACCGGCCAGAGTACTATAACATCACGGCAGACGAAGAGGGCAACAGCCTTCAGGGAGTGGGCGAGGTGATCATCGCCAAGCACAGGAATGG
>CAYUJK010000211.1:0-2790 GCA_964444895.1 uncultured Roseivirgaceae bacterium | reverse complement strand
AAAAAAAGCGAAAGCCTCCAGAGACTTTCGCTTTTCGTGTCAGCTTTTTACAGCCTTAACTGGCCGACTTTGTGGTCCTTTTTGTCTTTTTCTTTTCTTCCTCTACTACTACGATATCTTCTACGTCAGCGAAGATTCGGCCGCAGTGCTCACATACAATGATCTTCTTTTTCTCCTTTACCTCTGCTTGCCTTTGGGGAGGCACGATATTGAAACATCCACCGCAGGCGCTTCGCTTTACGGAAACGACAGCCAGGCCATTGCGCGCGTTGTTTCGGATTTTGTTGTAGGATTTCAGTAGTCTTTCTTCTACGTTTTTAGAGGCCTTTTCCCTGTCGGTGTAGAGCTTTTTCTCCTCGTCTTCGCTTTCTGAAACGATGTTGTCAAGTTCTTTCTTCTTACTCACCAGGTCTTTCTCCCGCTCTTCCAGGGTTTTCTTCGTTCCTTCTATCTCTTCTTTCTTCTGCTCTATAACGATCTGCGCCTCGCGAATTTTTTTCTCGCAAATCTGAATTTCCAGTTGCTGAAGCTCAATCTCTTTGGTGAGGGCGTCATACTCGCGGTTGTTTCGCACATTTGATTGCTGCTCCTGGTATTTTGCGATGAGCTTTTGTGCATTCTGGATCCCGATTTTGTTGGAGCTTATATCCTCTTCCTGCTCCTGTATCTCTGAATTGAATTTATCGACACGCGTCTCGTATCCCGCTATCTCATCTTCCAGGTCCCTTACTTCTTCCGGGAGAGCCCCCCTCACCTTTTTGATTTCATCTATTTTGGAGTCGATGGTCTGTAGTTTTACTAAAGAATCGAGAATTTGTGCTACTGATCTTTCCATTAATTAAGAATATAAAACCGGATTTGTAATTACCTTGCTAAAATGGAGTGCAATATTAGGAAATTTTTTATACAAAATCTCATATATAAGGTCTTTTGTAAAAACTTCACTTTCATAATGTCCTATGTCGGCTATCATTATTTTCCCCTCAGCGTCAAAGAATTCGTGGTACTTGAAATCAGACGACACAAATGCCTGGGCGCCTGCCCGTATGGCGTCTCGAAGCAGGAAGCTGCCGGCGCCACCGCACACCGCTACTTTCTCCACGGGGAGTTCGGGTAGTGCGGTATGTTTTACAATTTGCAACCCCATCTTTTCCTTTAGGTAAGCAATAAACGCATCCCCCTTCATCGGAGTGGGCAGTTGCCCCACCATACCGGCGCCTACTTCTTTGTTTTCGTTAGCCAGATCGTATAGGTAGTAGGCTACTTCTTCGTAAGGATGGGCTTTTTTGAGTGCGCCGATTACTTTGTGATGCAGGTGCGCCGGAAAGATGAGTTCCACCCGGTCTTCTTCTACTTTCTCAAGCTCACCCCGCGCGCCTATGTGGGGGTTGGCGTGTTCATTTGGCAGAAAGGTTCCCGTGCCGCTCACCCGAAAGCTACAGTGCGAATAGTCGCCTATTTGGCCGGCCCCGGTTTGGTAGATGGCGTCCATCACAGCATCTGTGTTTTCCCTGGGGATGAAAGTGGTCAGTTTGCGCAGTTGGTTGGGTTTTGGCGCCAGGATTTGGGTGCTTGTCAGGCCCAGCTTGTCGCAGATTTTTTTATTGACGCCCACATGCACATTGTCAAGGTTGGTATGGATGGCATACAGGGTGATGTCATGCCGAATGGCCATCAGCACGGTTCGCTCCACGTAATTGGCGCCAGTGAGGCGTTTCAGGCCTTTAAAAACGATGGGGTGGTGCGATATGATGAGGTTACAGCCGGTTTTCAGGGCTTCTTCTACCACTTTTTCGGTAGTGTCGAGGCTGATCAATACGCCTGTGATTTCGGATTGGGGATTTCCGGCCAACAGGCCTGAGTTATCATAGTTTTCCTGGTAGGCCGTGGGCGCTATGCCTTCCAGGTAGTCGATGAGGTCTTTGATTTTGGGCATATCTCAAAAGATCGGTTTATTGAAAGGTAAAGGTATGCAATTCCTGAAAACTGAAGAACATCCTCTCTAAACCTCAGTGTACATACTCGGGATTTTATGTGGGCGTCCAATGGGGCTGCTGGGCTGTGCCTACCGCTTTTCCTTCTACATCATCCAGGCCTCGGCATCTTCCAGCTTGTCAAAATAGGCGATTTCCGACGCGTTGAGTTTGTCCTTTATTTTTTGGGAATAGTTTTCTACCGAAAGCCTTGAAAATACATTTTCAGGAATGACGAGGGCCTGTTTTATTGGATAATTTTCTTGTTCGAATTGGAAGGTTTTTTGCGCTGCGTATTCCTGCAGGGCCTTGCCTATGCCGCGGTGTTTGCGACTGTCAATAATGAATCCTTTAGCTTTTTTTTCTTTCAGAAAATCGATGGCCTTGTCGATCAGGGTGCAAAATGTTTCGTACGGGGTGAATCCCTGCCAGGTATGAACCAGGTATTGGCCTTCCTCTGAATACTCCATTACAAGGTATTGGTCTTTGTATAGCGTTACTTTGGGCATACTTCATTTCGTTTGCAAGGCTCGGGTAAGAAGGTACGGTACCGCGCATGTTTGCGATAGTTATACAGCCGCATCAATTCTTCCGCACTTTCTTGTGTTTCAACAATCAATTGCTTATGGTGCCAGGTATTAGTGTTTTTGAGAGCGTTATGGATAAGGATAAATTTTCAACTTTTTTTTTCACAATAGCAAACGAATCACCTTACATGATCCTTAGAAAGCATACAATAGATTTTGCAGGTTTCGGCATTTGGGTGCAGCGCGTTTATGATAAACCTGCTACTTTTGCAGCATTCCCAGAAAACCTG
>CAYUJK010000210.1:5585-6678 GCA_964444895.1 uncultured Roseivirgaceae bacterium | reverse complement strand
CACTGCCTCCTGCTGCTGCCTCCTGCCGCTTCGCTTTCTCTCCGCTCTCTGCCCTTCGCCCTTCGCCCTCCGCTCTCCGCTCTTCACCCTTTCACCTTTCACCTTCCAACTCAACTCCATACACCTGGCTTTCGCCCTCAAAGTTGGCGCGGAAGATGATCCATTTTCCATCAGGAGAAAAGTGTACGTTGGGCTCCAGGTTGTAATCGTGGTGTTTCATATTCACCAGTTTTGTAGAGGAAAGCCTGTCGCCCCCCGGCTTGAAAAGGTAAATCCACATGCCATCTTTAGCCTTCGCCACCTGCGTAGAATCTCCACCATCACCCGCAAATAATTGCTGGTCGGGCGATTGGTTAAAATGGATGGACCATTCGTCGGCAGTCATTTGGTATTTAGAAAATTCTCCGGTTTCCAGGTTACGCCCTGCCAGGTAAAACTCCTTGCCCTTCGGGGTTTGGAGGTCATACCAGACGGTGTGGCCATCACGGCTCCAGAACTCGTGGCCGGCGATTTCCATGTCCATTTGGCGTTCGTGTATTTTCTTTATTTCACTGGTTTTTACATTGATGGTCCATATCCGGTCGAGCAGATGCCAGGGGCCCTCGTGGCAATACATGAGCATGTCCGGTTCGGTGGGTGAAAACTGCACGTGGTTCAGCCAGGCGTTTTCGGAGTAGATTTGCTTCAATTCTCCGGTCTCAACATTCACCGTGAAAAGCGTGTGGGGCAGGCGGGCCTCAAAGATCGCCGTGAAGAAATTTCGCTTTTCGGGAAATTTATCGAGTATTTTCCGCTTGTCTTCTACGCTATGCACACCCGCCAGTAAAGTGCCGTCAGCGTTGACGGTGGTGATCCCTCCTTGGAAGTCCTCCGGAAATACAAAAACAAGCCGGTTAGCGCCGTTATCGATATTCACCGCATACACGCTGTCCTGGCTCTGGTAAAAAGCTTCCCGCCGGCTTGCGGAAACTATTTCACCAAAAATCCGGGACGGATGATGCGTCAGTTGTTTTATTTCCAGTGTTTTGAGATTAATGGCAAAAAGCTGCGCCACGCTGTCTACTGCGCCGTAAAACACCATTTTATCCCCTTC
>CAYUJK010000210.1:0-5485 GCA_964444895.1 uncultured Roseivirgaceae bacterium | reverse complement strand
GGGGAGTTGTCGTCGTTCACTTCCATAATATCCGCCATGTATTCCCACCATATTTTCACAATTTCTTTTTTCCCCAGATCTTGCGAGCCTTTTACATTCCTGGTTTTCTGGACAGCGAAAAGAGTATGCGTTTCCTCGTCCAGGAAAATAGAGTAATCTTCAATTCCTTCTGCCCGAAGCAGGCTTTTGAGCTCGGGCCATATCTCTGCATGCCTCCGCTGGTATTCCTCGGAAAACCCGGGCTTAAGCTGCATTTTAAAGGCGATTCGGTTCATTGGTCAATGGTTGTTTTAAACCCTCTGAAAGGCATTATTATTGGTAAAATCCTGCCCAATCCTTGGAATTTTTTAATGAAAGCTATCGAAAGGACGGAATAAAGGTATCCTGTACCTTCATGAGTGGAACTGTCGGAATGAGCCATGATTCACAACTACATGAAGCCCGGTTTGGGTATCGCGATTGGCACAGGCATCGCCGTCATCGTTTTGAAGGTTATTGTTGTGGCGTCCGACAGCATTATACCCCTAAAAAAATACAGCCATTCCGGCGCCGAAATACGGTGCGAAAGTTGGCAGGCACGGATTAAATTCTAAAATTTAGGCGTTGACAAAAAAACACGAAAACACATGCAAACCATCTTAGGCGCAGGGGGCGCCATAGGAACCAGTCTTGCCCGGGAACTTCCCCACTATACTTCTAAAATCCGCCTCGTAAGCAGAAACCCGGAGAAAGTAAATGATTCTGACGAGCTCTTTCCCGCCGACCTCACCGATGCCCGGATGGTTCACCAGGCGGTGGAAGGCTCCGAAGTCGTTTACCTCACAGTAGGGTTTCAATACGACACTAAAATATGGAGAGAACACTGGCCCCGGCTCATGAGCACGGTACTGGACGCCTGCCAGAAGTACGACGCCAGGCTTGTGTTTTTCGACAACGTGTACATGTACGACAGGGATCACATCTCTCACATGACCGAAGATACCCCGATACGCCCCACGAGCCAAAAGGGCGAGGTAAGGGCGCTGATCTCAAACATGCTGCTGGACGCCGTAAAAACAGGATCACTCACGGCTTTGATTGCCCGGGGGGCTGATTTTACCGGCGCCCAAAACAGCGTGCTTACCGAGCTGGCAGTGAAAAACCTGATGAAGGGGAAAAAAGCTATATGGTTTGCCAGCATCGACAAAATCCACAACTTCACCTACACCCCGGATGCCGGAAAAGCGGTAGCACTGCTCGGCAACACACCCGACGCCTACAACCAGGTGTGGCATGTGCCCTCGAACCCCGAGAAATACACCGCCAGGAAATGGATTGATCTGTACGCCCGCGAATTGGAGATCACCGCCAGGCACAGCGTGATGCCTCTGTGGATGATGGGCCTGGTGGGCATCTTCATGCCCATTATCAGAGAATTCCGGGAAATGGCCTACCAGTACAACAGAGATTACTACTTCGACAGCAGCAAATTTGAACGCCGTTTTGGCCTGAAAGGCACCCCGGCGGAAACGGTAGTGAAAGAATCGCTGGAAGCCCTGAAAAATGAAAAGTAAAGTGGCGAAAAATGAATATTTCTGACTACCTTTTACCTGTTATTCTTCAGAAATAGCACTTAAAGCAAAGAAGTATGAATGCTACAATCAACCTTCTTATTATTGCCTCATCGGTCATATTTGTGGCTTGCAGCGCCCAGAAAAAACTCGCCGGTCAGGTTTCCGGAGAATGGGTAATCGAATATTATGAAAACAAAAAGCCCGACGAAAGCAGCGCAACCATGACGAATATCGGGTCGATTACCTTTCACAAAGATGGCAGCGGCAGCAAGTCCATCTCGTACAGCATCATGGGGTCTGACTATGTCGATTCCAAAAACTTTCAGTGGAACAACACCGAAAATACCATTACCATTACGGGAGACGACGAGTCCATGGTTGCGAAATCGTGGATCGTCCTGAAAAGCTCCTCCAAAAGTCAGGACTGGCGTTCTACCGATAGCCAGGGCAACGTGCAAATTATGAAACTGAGAAAGAAATGAAAAAAATCGATTTTAAACAAGTATTCAACCTGATCCTCATTGGGTTGCTCATTGTATTTGTGGTACAAAACATGGACGACGTGCCCGTGCGATACATGAAGTGGACGTTTGATATTCCACTGATCATCCTCATTGTCATTGTCTTTTGCATCGGCTTTTTTACGGCCAAGATATTCAGGAGAACCCCGGAAAAAAAGGATGACAAGAAGCTTAAAAATGAACTGGAAAAGCCTCCCGGGACTGTTTAGGCCCGAGCCTTGATCATATCGCCGTACCCCATTTCAAACATCTTCTGCACATATTTGCCAATGATGTCGAATTCGAGGTTTACGATAGTACCCTCTTTGATGTGGCAAAAGTTGGTATGCTCGTAGGTATAAGGGATGATCGTAACGCGGAAGGCATTTTGTGTGCAGTTGAACACGGTGAGGCTTACTCCATTGATGCAAATAGAACCCTTTTCCACGGTGAAGTTTTTGGCTTTATCAAAATCGTACTCAAAATCGAACAGCCAGCTTCCGTCTAACTCCTGCACCTTGGTACAAATCCCCGTTTGGTCTACATGTCCCTGCACGATATGGCCGTCAAAGCGATAGCCGGAAGCCATACTCCTTTCCAGGTTTACCATATCGCCGGGTCTCAGAAAGTCGAGGTTCGATTTCCTGAGCGTTTCCGCTACGGCAGTAACCTTATAGGCGCTGTCTTTCACCTCCACCACCGTGAGGCATACGCCGTTATGCGAGAGGCTTTGGTCTATCTTCAATTCGCCCGCCAGGGGCGCCTCCACAGTAAATGTCTTGTTGCTTCCCTCCACCTGCACATCCATTACTTTTCCTGTGGCTTCTATAATTCCGGTAAACATTTTTCTACACTTTTATAAATGAATATTTCTTTCGTATGGGTTTTTGGCTTGTCAATTTAAGACTTAGAGAGAGAATTTCCCCCATGCTATCGCAGCGCATGAAAGAATCTTCCTCATACATACGTGCCAGATCTTCCCGGAGTGACAACACATGGTCGTACGGAGCTATCTCGTCGCGCATCATGGCCAGCACCAGGTTTTTGATAGCCGGCCCGGACGATTTACTCCGCAGCCTGGTGGCGATCAGCGTGCGCTCTTCCTTCTGGTACTGTATCTCCAACTCGGGCGCCATCCTCTTTAGTCCCAGGTTGATGATGGGGTTGTTTTGCTTGTAGTACTGTGGCATGTAAATGGCCACCCTCCCTTCGTAGCACTGCTGATCAAAATCGATGGCCCTGATGCGGTAATGGATCTCATCAAAGTCGGGAATGATCTCTATCACGAAATTGCTGGAATGCATATCGCCCAGCAGACGCACCAGGCATCGCTCGTTGAACTTGACGAATTCCTTGGCCAGCCGCATCTCGTTGAGGGTTTTGTCGTTCAGGTGTCGACGGATGAAATCATCTCCGGGAATGCCCTGAATATGCTCTTCTACCAGCGTGTTGCCATAAACGATGAAGTTTATTTTATTGGGTGAAATCAAGTGCTCAAGTTCCAGCCCATACACCCGGCTGGCATCGGCTATTTTGATGTAGAAATAGTCGAATAAGTCATTGATTTTGTTCACTATGCGTATCCGGAAAGGCTTGGTATTGCCATACACGCACAGGTCGATACGGTCAATGTACAAGTGCTCGAAAATGGAGATATCTCCCGCGGCTTTGAGCATGGCATAGATCTTCTTCAGGCTCAGGTGTATGCTTTCCATCTCGTGTTGCGGATACAGCACCGTTTCCCAAAGTGTGTCTTTTCCGCTTTTATCGATCAGCGCTATGGAAGAATTGTACCGGTGAAGATCCTCGTACTTCAGCGGCAATGTCATTTCCCGGTTTTGATTTTTGAGGTACAGCCGCAGCGGCTCTGCAATGGAATAACTCTTCTTCTTTTTGCTGATAATTGCCATGGCATGGTTACGGGTTACCGGTTCCTTGTTGAAATGGCCAAAATTCGCCTTTTGGCCTAAAGTAAAAATAAAGGGAAAAGTATAAAACAAGGATGATTATTATCACTTTTTAAACGTGGTGAGTTCGGTGAGGATGAGTTCCCCGGCGCTGTCTACCCATTGTTTGTACCAACCGTCAATGGGCTTGTGCGAGGGGATGTAGTCCAACAGCTTTTGGATATCAAACTTATTGTGGGCAATGCCAGCGCCCGCCTTCACGGCGTCTATGGCGTTGCAGGCCTGCTCATACTGTCCGTCCACGGGGATCATCAGCACGGGCTTTCCCAGGTACATGGCCTCGCATATCGACTCAAAGCCGGCTGTACTTACGTAGCCCCGGCAGGTTCTCATCTTTTCCTTAAACTTTTCTCCGCTCAATTGATGAAAGACAATGTTTTCATGTGGTGTATAGGCATCCGGTACCCCCTTGCGATCCCAAAAGCACTCCACGTTTACGTTTTTATGGTCTTCGTGCCACCTGATGATATCGTCTCCATAGCCGTCATTTACCATATAGCCGAGTATAAACCCCTTGTCTTCGGGTTTCAGTTCTTTGATTTCCGGCCTTACTGGCGGAGGCACTACCACCGTCTTGCGATGCCGGGGCTGTTCATACGGGCGGAATGACAGTGCCAGCTTTTTTACTGCGCCGAGGCTCGTAACCCGGTTGTTGGATTGAAATAATTTCTTTTCCACCGTTCTTCCTGTAGCAAAGGGAAAGCCAGGCATTTCGGCAAGAAACTGATGGCCAATCACGACGTATTTTAGCTGCGGTCTGAACAGCACATTGTAAAATCCCCCCAGGAAATCGTAAAAGTTGATCAGCACATCGGGCTTGTATTCCCGAATTTTTTCGTGGATCAGCTTCATGCTTTTGTAGTACCTGCCAAGGAAGCGTGCGTTGTACATCAGCGTGGGGAATATCCGGATGGATTTGTTGGCGCCGTCGGTGATGAAGTTGGGACTTTTTATCGGAATGATAGGGCAGGAAATGCTGCTGCGAAAAAAATCGGGGACACTCCTTCGCTCACTTTCTCCAATAAAAACGCAGGCGACTTTGTGTCCGTTTTTTTCCAACAAATGAAAAAGTGATATTGCCTGGGTAATGTGGCCGCGCCCCTCTCCCTGAACCAGAAACGCGTAAGTCAGCTTTTGCGTGGCCATCCCTCGGAATTTTGTGCTTTAATTGTCCCTTTTAGCAGCAATGTATTTGACCGCATCGCCAATGGTTTTTAACTTTTCAGAATCGGTATCGGGAATTTTGATGTTGAATACCTGCTCAAACTCCATGACGATTTCCGCATAATCGAGGGAGTCAATTCCCAAATCTTTGATCAGGTTGGCATCGGGAGTCACCTCGGTTTCCTTAATGCCCAGCTTCTCAACTAATATTTCAGTAATCTTATCCTGAATTTCCTTCATTACGGGTAGTTTAAATAAATGAGCTGCTAAACTAAGCAAAGATTTGATCTTTTAAAACACG
>CAYUJK010000209.1:5080-6683 GCA_964444895.1 uncultured Roseivirgaceae bacterium | reverse complement strand
GTATTTTCATGTGGCCATTACCAGCGAGAACGGTTGCGTGGGGGAAGACTCCGTCCTGATAGCCGTAGTGCCAGATTTCACCGTCGATTTTTCGGTCTCAAAAACTAATCATTGCCATGGCGCGCCCGACATACATTTCTCCAATCACTCTCTTGGTGCTGCTTCCTTTCGTTGGAGCCTGGGCGACGGCGTTGTGGTAGCGGAAGATAGCCTGGTGTATAACTACCAGCGTACAGACACTTTTAGTGTGGTGCTGACGGGTTTTTTGGATGGTTGCGAAAAAACCAAAGCAATTGAGCTGCCCGTAGTGGAAACGCTCATCCCCAATGTGATCACACCCAACGGCGATGGAAAGAATGACACGTTTCAGGTGTTAACTACGGAGCAAGTAGATGTTTATATTTTTAACCGGTGGGGGAGCAAGGTCTTTGAACAGGAGGACTATCAGAACGATTTTGCAGCTAACGACCTCTCTAACGGAGTGTATTATTATGAAGTGGTGTTTAGGGAAGGCGGCCCGGCCTGCAACGGGTGGCTGCATGTGTTGAAGTAGGATGTCAACATATTCTTTAAAAACTCTTTTCTTTCGCTTAGGAAAGTAATTTCCAAACGCTAAATTTGGGGTTCCTTCCATTGGTAAATTGCACATGTCTTAGAAAAAATTTAATTAATTCAATAATTTTTTTCGATCAACATGCTGTAAAACCCAATCTATTACGTAATTTTGCCAGCCTGAAATTTCACCCAAAATAGAGGTAGGGTTTCTTTTTCAAACCCGAGGCTGCTGAAAGGCATGCTGGATCGGAAGGACAGAAAGACCTTATTAAAAGAAATGCAAACGGAAATAAACACCATTTTATTTAATGAAGAGCAATAAGTACTTTATTATTGATTTTGACAGCACTTTTACACAAGTAGAAACCCTGGATGTGTTGGCGGAGATTTGTTTGAGTAATGATCCCCTGAAGAATGAGAAAATAAAAAAAATCATTTCGATCACCAACAAGGGTATGGAGGGTGAAATTTCTTTTCGTGAGTCGCTGGAAAAGCGTTTGGATTTGCTCACCGCCGACAGAGATCACATAGAACAGACCATCAGTGAATTGAGAGACAAAATTTCTCCATCTTTCCAGCGCAACAAGAAGTTTTTCGAAGACAATGCCCAGAACATCTACATCATTTCCAACGGCTTTAAGGAGATCATTGATCCTATAGTGGCCGACTACGGCATCGCCGCAGCTAACGTGTATGCCAATACCTTTCTTTTTGATGAAGACGGTAAAATCATTGGGTTTGATAAAGAAAATATACTATCACAGAACAACGGCAAAGTCCACAAGCTGAAGGAGTTGAATTTGGGAGGCGACGTGTACGTGATAGGTGACGGCTATAATGACTATGAAATCAAGGCGGCAGGTCTTGCCAACAAGTTTTATGCCTTTACCGAAAATGTGGAGCGTGAATCGGTGAAAAAGAAGGCAGACCACGTGGCGCCCAACCTCGACGAGTTTTTGTACCACAACAAAATACAGGCTTCCGTGTCCTATCCCAAAAACAGGATCAATGTATTGTTGTTAGAAAATGTTCACCCCAAGGCGGTGGA
>CAYUJK010000209.1:0-4980 GCA_964444895.1 uncultured Roseivirgaceae bacterium | reverse complement strand
AGCTTCGAGGTGAGAGGTAAAAAGCTTGGTATCATTGGGTATGGAAATATCGGTAGCCAGCTCTCCATCATTGCCGAAGCGTTGGGTATGGAAGTGTATTATTACGACATCGTTGAAAAACTCGCGTTGGGCAATGCCAAAAAATGCGAATCGCTCGATGAGCTGCTGTCGGTAGCGGATATCCTGACACTGCACGTCGATGGCCGCAAAGACAATAAAAATATTATTGGAGAGCGGGAGTTTTCGCAGATGAAGGACGGCGTCATCTTCCTGAACCTGAGTCGCGGACACATAGTTGACATTCCGGCACTTCGAAATGCGGTAACGAACGGTAAAATAGCGGGGGTGGGTATTGACGTATTCCCCGAAGAGCCTAAAAGCAACAAAGACGAATTTGTGTCTGAATTGAGAGGACTTCCCAATGTGATCATGACGCCGCATATCGGCGGAAGCACCCTGGAGGCCCAGGAAAACATTGGCGTATTTGTGCCGAACAGGATCATTGATTACATTAATACCGGCTCGACCACCAACAATGTGAACTTCCCGGAAATTCAGCTTCCAAGACTGGAAAATGCACACCGGCTTATTCATGTTCACCACAATGTGCCGGGCGTGCTGGCGCAGATCAACAATATCATTGCGAAGCACAATCTCAACATCATTGGCCAGTATTTGAAAACCAATGAAACCATAGGATACATGATCCTGGCGGTGGATAAGGAGTATGACAATGAGGTGATTGACGAATTAAAGAATATTGATAACACCATACGATTTAGGGTATTGTATTAAATAGATTTATGTATAGAATTGCCAGGAAACCTTTTGGAAATCCCGAAATCGGCCCGGTAGTTCTCCGAACAACAATTCAGAAATAAAAACTTTTTGACAATGAAAAAAGCACTAATCACGGGTATCACAGGACAAGACGGAGCCTACCTGTCGGAGTTTCTTCTTGAAAAAGGGTATGAAGTTCACGGTATCAAAAGGAGAAGTTCTCTTTTTAACACCGACAGGATTGACCACCTATACCAAGACCCGCATGAAACCAACGTAAAGTTTAAACTGCATTATGGAGACCTCTCGGATTCTGCCAATATAATCCGTATCATCCAGGAGGTACAGCCCGACGAAATCTACAACCTTGGCGCAATGTCGCATGTGAAGGTGAGTTTTGACACCCCGGAATATACCGCTAATGTGGACGGCATAGGTACGCTACGAATATTGGAAGCGGTAAGGCTTTTGGGAATGATTGAAAAGACCAGGATTTACCAGGCCTCCACCTCAGAACTTTACGGTTTGGTACAGGAAATTCCTCAAAGTGAAAAGACACCGTTTTACCCCCGTTCTCCTTACGCTGTAGCAAAGCTTTACGGTTATTGGATTACAGTAAACTATCGCGAGGCATACAACATGTATGCGTGCAATGGTATCCTGTTTAACCACGAATCGCCTCTGAGAGGTGAAACGTTCGTTACCCGAAAAATTACACGCGCAGCTGCCAGGATCGCGTTGGGACTTCAAGAAGCGCTGTACTTAGGGAATATGGATGCAAAAAGAGACTGGGGCCACGCCAAAGATTATGTAGAGGCCATGTGGCTGATCCTGCAGCAAGACAAGCCAGAAGATTTTGTAATTGCCACCGGAATCACCACTACCGTGAGGGATTTTGTAAAACTGTCATTTGCAGAAGTAGGCATTGATATTGAGTTCGAAGGCAAAGCAGAAAAAGAGGTAGGCAAAGTGAAATCGTGCTCAAACCCGGAATACCAGCTTCCCATAGGTAAAGAAGTGGTGAAGGTGGATCCGGCATACTACAGGCCAACCGAGGTAGAGCTTCTGATAGGTGATCCTACGAAGGCCAAACAAAAGCTGGGATGGGAACTGAAGTATGACCTGGACGCCCTGGTGAAAGACATGGTGTCTTCGGATTTGGAATTGTTCAAAAGAGACAAATTCCTGCTCAAAGGCGGACATAAAGTATTCAACTACCACGAATAATAGAATGGATAAGAATTCAAAAATATACATAGCCGGCCACAGAGGAATGGTCGGCTCTGCTATTTTAAGGAAATTGCAAAAAGAAGGTTACAGCAATTTTATCCTCAAAACCTCCGGTGAGCTTGATCTTCGCGACCAGGTGGCAGTCGCTAAATTCTTTGAAGCGGAAAAGCCGGAATATGTATTTCTGGCAGCAGCCAAAGTAGGCGGCATCATCGCCAACAATACCTACAAGGCGCAGTTCATTTATGAGAACATGATGATCCAGAACAATGTGATCCACCAAAGCTACCAGAACGGCGTCAAGAAGCTCATGTTCCTGGGAAGCTCGTGCATCTATCCAAAGCTGGCGCCACAACCGCTGAAAGAAGACTATCTGCTGACGGGCTTGTTGGAGCCTACTAACGAACCTTATGCCATTGCCAAAATTGCGGGTATCAAGATGTGCGACGCCTACCGCGATCAATACGGCTGCAATTTCATTTCTGTAATGCCCACGAATTTGTTTGGCCCGAATGACAACTACGACCTTCAAAATTCGCACGTGCTTCCGGCCCTCATTCGCAAGTTTCATGAAGCCAAAAAAGAAGGAAAAAAAGAAGTGACAATATGGGGAACCGGTTCTCCCAAGAGAGAATTCCTCCATGCAGACGACCTGGCCGACGCTTGCTACTACCTCATGCAGAACTATGACGAACCGGGGTTGGTAAATATCGGTACCGGTGAGGATATATCGATCAAAGACCTGGCGATCATGATAAAAAATATCGTGGGATACCAAGGCGAACTCGTGTTCGATACTTCCAAGCCCGACGGTACGCCAAGAAAACTCATGGATGTGAGTAAACTCGCCTCAAAGGGTTGGAAATATAAAATCAGCCTGGAAGAAGGGATCAAATCGGTATATAAGGAGTACTCAGCGAGTCATTGAGAGTATAGAACTGTAAACGGATGTCGGTAGGTGGGGAATGATCGTCGCTTGATGGCTCCCCCAAAATAAATCCGCTGCAATATAGTCTGTGCCTGAAGCTTCCCGTTGGGAAAAATCAAATATCTGTCGGACTAATTGCGGACTTCTGCTATTCCATCCATCCATTATAAAAGTAAAAAACCCACAGTGTCAGGACGGGTTGTTTCGAACCCCTTCAAGACAGGTTTTGAGCTGCTCAACTCTCTCAACAATCCACTGTTAACCTCGCGAACGAGGACCATCCGAAGATGGGTGAGGCCCGGTTTCGAAAGCGAGCTCACTCGGTATTTGTTTTACGTTAGGTTCGAACACGCTTGTACCTGACACTTGTGGGTAATGTCTTTTCATTAGCCAGAGGCAAATTTACGCACACCCCCGCCATATAAAAAAATGCATCTCCCTAATTTTTAAGAAAAAGTAAGCTTTTTTTCAGAACCCGTTTTTTTGTCATAAATTCCGCGCGCTTATTTTTTAGAATCAAAATACCCTGATCATGAAAATATATAGCTTGATGATTGGCATCGCTGTTCTTTGGTCGTGCCAAGCCCAAAAGGAGACTACGGAAGAACAGCCGCTACCAGAAGCAATCGAAAGTTCGCTCGACCTGGCAGTGGAGCAATACAAAAGAATGGACGAAACAGTGCCAGACACCCTGTTGCCCCGGACTACCAATCCTGACGGCACACTCAGAACCAACGAAACCGGCTGGTGGACATCTGGCTTTTTCCCTGGCAGCCTTTGGTATTTGTACGAGCACTCACAGGACGAGGAGATGCTGGCATTGGCGCGTAAGCGATCGCAATCCATCATCCGGGAGCAGTGGAATGCCTACGATCATGACATCGGCTTTAAGATGTTCTGTAGCTTCGGCAACGGACTCAGGCTTACAGGCGATACCAGCTACATACCGGTTTTGCTTACATCGGCACAAACGCTTACTACCCGTTTTGACCCCCGTGTGGGCTGCATCCGCTCCTGGGGGAGTATGAGCGATGAAAAGGATTATATGGTAATTGTAGATAATATGATGAATCTGGAATTGCTGTTCTGGGCTACCCGGCAAAGCGGCGATTCGACCTTTTATAAGATGGCACTCTCCCATGCCGATACTACGCTGAAGCAGCACTATCGCCCGGACGGCAGCAGCTACCATGTGGTACACTATGATCCGCAAACCGGAGAGGCTACACGAAAAAGAACCGCACAGGGCTATGCCGATGAGTCGGCCTGGGCGCGCGGACAGGCCTGGGGGCTCTACGGCTATGTGATGTGCTACCGCGAAACGGGCCTGGAAAGATACTTGCATCACGCTATAAAAATCGCTGATTTTTTGTTAAATCACCCCAACTTGCCTGAAGACAAAATCCCTTACTGGGACTTCAACGCCCCTGATATTCCTGACGCCCTGCGCGACGCTTCTGCCGGGGCTATTATGGCATCCGCGTTGATCGAACTCAGCGGATACGCGGGAAGCGAAAAAAGGGATTTTTACCTGGATAATGCAGAGGTGATTGTAGCCAACTTAAGCAGTGAACAGTACCGCGCGGCATTGGGCGAAAACAATAATTTTTTGCTGATGCATTCCGTAGGCCACATACCCGAAAACAGCGAAGTAGATGTGCCGCTCAGCTATGCCGACTATTACTATATCGAAGCGATGATGAGGTTGAAGGCAATGGAATAAATTCTGTCAGCGTTCGAAAAGCCCAGTGGCTTTTTTTGGTTTCCTTTGATAACTACTAAAAACGAAAAACTTAAATGGAAAAAGAATACAATGAAGTAAAATTCTTGAGTTCCAAGAATATATTTCCTTTCATTTTAATTACCAGCCTCTTTTTGCTGTGGGGCGTAGCCAATAACATGACAGACACGCTGCTTTCGGCGTTCAAGAGGATCATGAGCATGACGGATTTTCAGACCTCCTGGATTCAGGTAGCATTTTATGGGTCGTATTTTTGCCTCGCTATTCCTGCCGCCATCTACATTAAAAAATATACCTATAA